>JASHVM010000709.1:0-3350 GCA_030044595.1 Streptosporangiaceae bacterium | reverse complement strand
CAGCAGGAAATGGCCACGATGCTGTACGCGGGGCGCGGGAGCCTGATCACAGGTCTTTCGGCGTTGCGTTACTACGGCATCCGCGGGCCGTCCACGGAGCTTGTTGACATCTTGATCCCGTGGTCGCGGAAACGACGAGACGTGGCTTTCGTTCGCGTGCACCGAACGTCACGCATGCCGGAACGGTCCGGGCGGCTTGGCCCGCTGCGGTACGCCCTTCCGGCCCGGGCTGTGGCCGATGCGGTGCACGAGCTGACCAGCCTGCGGGACGTGCGGGCGGTCGTGGCGGACGCCGTGCAGCGCGGCAGCTGTGCGGTAGCACAGCTCTGGGCGGAGCTGACCGCCGGGGCCAGGGCCGGGTCGGCGCTGTTCCGCGAGGCGCTGACCGACGTCGCCGACGGCATCAGGTCGGCTGCGGAAGGGGACCTCAAGGACCTGCTCGCCAGATCGGGCCTGCCCATGCCGTTGTTCAACGCGATGGTGTTCGCGGCCGGCACCTTCGTAGCGCAGCCCGACGCGTGGTGGCCCGAGCTCGGCGTGGCGGTTGAGGTCGACTCCAAGGAATGGCACATGTCTCCGGAGGATCACGAGAAAACGCTCACCCGGGGGCGCCGAATGGCCAGGCACCAGATGATCGTGCTCCGGTTCACTCCCAAGCAGATCCGCGCTCAGCCCGCCGAGGTCGTAGCGGATATCCGGCGCGCACTCGAGGGGGCGCGCGGTCGGCCGCCGCTGGGCCTGCGCACCATTCCCGCCCCGACCGGCCGCACAGGCCCTCAGCTGGCCGGAAGGACCCGCACCGGCGAACCCTTGGCGAACGCCACGATGTCCTCCGCGGCCTCACCGTAGAAGACCTGGTAGGACTCTTCGGTGACGTAGCCGAGGTGCGGGGTCAGCACCACGTTGGGCAGGGATCGCAGCGGATCAGACAGCGGCAGCGGCTCGACGTCGTACACGTCAAGGGCCGCGCCCGCGATCGACCCCGAACGCAGCGCGGCGAGCAGCGCCGCTTCGTCCACGAGAGGACCGCGGGACGTGTTCACCAGGTAGGCGGACGGCTTCATCAGGGCCAGCTCCGCCTCGCCGACCAGCCCCACGCTGCGCGGGCTCAGCTTATAGTGCACGGTCACCACGTCCGAGGAGGAGAACAGCTCCTCCTTGCCGACCGGCTTGACGTGCGCCTTCTTAGCGTGTTCCGGGTCCAGGTTCTGGCTCCAGGCCACCACCTTCATGCCGAACGCCCGGCCGATAGACGCGACCTTGTGGCCCTGGTGACCGAGGCCGACCACGCCCAGCCGCTTGCCGTCGAGGCCGGTGCCGACCGTCTGCTGCCAACCCCCGCCGATCGGCAGTGCCGCCCCTCCGGCCCGCCCGGCCATCTTCATCCGCCGGTCTTCCTCGGGTATATGCCGGACCAGCGCGAGGATGAGTCCCCAGGTCAGCTCCGCGGTCGGGCTGCCGACACCGCCCGTGCCGCACACGGTGATGCCGCGCTCGGCCGCCGCGGCCAGGTCGATCGACGCGTTCGCCATGCCCGTGGTGACCAGCAACCGCAGCCGCGGGAGTCGGTTCAGCCGTTCGGCGTCGAAGGCCGTCCGCTCCCGCATCGCCACGATGACGTCGTACGGCTCGAGGGCGCTGACCAGCGCCTCGGTCCTCCCGATGGGCTGAGCGAAGACGTCGATCTCGGCCAGTTCGCGCACCGCGGACCAGTCGGCGCTGGCCAGGGCGACCTGCTGGTAGTCATCGAGGATCGCGACCCGCATGTGCTGACCTTACCGCGCAACGTCACGCTCCAAGGAAAGCCGCCGAACCCCGGGAAAATCTTCGGCCCGAACGGACGGTGGTACTCCCGGCCGCTATCCCTGATGGGGACCCGGGCGACACGCGGGCGGGTTGCTTGGGACCGACCGTGGGTACTCGTAACGTTTGTGAATGTGGCGACCCGTGCCCGCAACGAAACCGACGGTCGGCCCGTCGGGCTAGCCAGCCCGCCGGGCTCAGGCGGCCGCGGGGCTTCGGCGCGCCGGTCCGGCGATGCGCCGCGCCGGAAGGCAAGCGGCGGACCGACGCGGGGTACCACCGGCCGTTCGGGGAAAAAGAAGAAAAAGGGCAAGGCCGGAAGGCCGGGTCCGGCGAGGCGCCGTCCGGCGCAGCGGACCGCTGGTGCGCGTGATCCGGTCGTGATCCTGATCGGGTGGATCGGCCGGGCCGCCGCGGGTGCCTGGATGGTGCTCGCCGGGTCGGTCGGCTTCGCGGCCCGGTCGATCGGCCGCGGCGCGCGTGACCTGGATCCGCATCACCGCCGGGACGGCATCGGCCTGATCACGCTCGGGGCGGCGATCGTGCTCGCGGCCAGCCTGTGGGTCCGGATGGACAACGCGGTCGGGCGCGACATCCAGAAGGTGGCCGACGACGCGCTCGGCTCGCTGGCGGGGCTGATACCGCTGCTCGTCGCGCTGCTCGCCTGGCGGTTCCTGCGCCACCCCGACCGTAATTCGGACACGGCCCGGGCCGCGATCGGCTGGACCGCGCTGATCCTCGGCCTGGCCGGCCTGCTCGAGGTGGCCAAGGGGGCGCCGCGTCCTTCTGACGCCGCGGCGATGCGCGCGGCGGGCGGCTTCGTGGGGTACGGAGTCGGGGGACCGGCGGCCAGGGCGCTGACGCCGTGGGTGGCGGCCCCGCTGCTCACGCTGCTGGCCCTGTTCGGCGTCCTGGTCATCACCGGCACCCCGCTGCACCGGATACCCGAACGCCTGTCCCGCCTGCGCCAGGTGTTCGGGCACGAGGTTCCGGCGCAAGACGACGAAGGCCTGGAAATCGACGCGGACTACGAGGCGGGCACCGGCCGGGCCCGCGGCCAGGTCGGCAAGAACGTCAGGCTCCGCCCGGCCCTCGAAGCCGGCGACCGCGTCAAGCCCTACGACACCCCCCTGCTCGACCAGCAGAAGCGGAAGGACGAGCCGAACACGGCCGCCGGCGCGGACCCCGCGGGTCTCCATCCAGGCGTGAAGCGCCCAGACGGCACGGACGGCCTGATCGAGGCGCTCAGCTTCGGGTCAGCGGGTCCGCAGGAGGCCGGCGCACCCGACGGCGGAGCGCGCCAGGCCGGAACCCAACCCCCAGCCGCGCCGTCGGTCTCGGCCGGGCGGCCCGAACAGCTCACGCTGACCGGCGCCGCGCTCGGCGGGTACACCCTGCCGCCCGTGGCGCTGCTGCGGCCGGGCACGGCGCCGAAGCAGCGGACCCGGGCCAACGAGATCGTGGTCGAGGCGCTGACCGATGTCTTCGAGCAGTTCAACGTGGACGCCCAGGTCACCGGCTTCAGCCGCGGGCCGACCGTGACCAGG
>JASHVM010000708.1:0-9063 GCA_030044595.1 Streptosporangiaceae bacterium | reverse complement strand
AAGGCGAAATCGGGCTTGCGCACCTCATCGGGCCACAGCAGGGTCTCCAGCGTGATGACCCCTTCCCTGACCCGCAGCGCGGCCAGCGACTCGCGCTGCCGCAGCGCCACCTTGGCCACGGCCACCTTCCCCGACTGCTCCAGCGCGTCGCGGAACAGCACGTAGGCCCGGGCGCCGGGTCCTTCGGGTTCCAGGTAGTAGCTCTTGTTCGCGTAGATGGGCTCCACCTGCTCGCTCGGCGCGAAATGCAGGACCTCGACCCGGTGCGCGGTTACCAGCGGGAGGTCGGCCAGATCCTCATCGGTCAGCACCACCATGTCGCCGGTGGGCAGCTCGTAGCCCTTCGCGATGTCGGAGTACGGGACTTCCACTCCCTCCAGCGTGCAGAACCGGCGGAACTGGATCCGGGCTCCGTCCTTGCGGTGCACCTGGCGGAACGTGATGTCACGCTGCTCGGTCGCCGCGTACAGCTTCACCGGGATCACGACCAGACCGAAGGAGATGGCACCGGCCCATATGCTGCGCATGGTCTTCACCTACCCGGATTTAGCGCGACTCTCCCAGCGAGCTTACGGCCCGGCTGAGATGATGAAGGAGCCCGGCCAGGCAGCAACTCGAAGTTCGAGGGGGACCGAGAGATATGGGCGCATTCGACGTCGTCGTGCTCGGCGGTGGCACGGCGGGCACGCACGTCGCCACCGAGGTGGCCCGGGGCGGCAGGTCCGTCGCGCTTATCGAGGCCGGCCTGATCGGCGGGGAATCCCCCTACCTGGCCGACTTGCCGTCGAACTCGCTGCGGCTTTCCGCGGGCCAGGGAGAAACCTGGGAAGACGCGGTCACGCGCAGGAACCACGTGACCGGCGGCCTCGGTGACGCCCGGCCGGCGCGGCGGCTCGCCGAGGCGGGCGTCACCGTGATCCGCGGCACGGGCCGGGTCACCGGCCCGGGAACGGTGCAGGTGACGGCGGACGCCGGCGCGGACGTGACGCTGACCTACTCGGACGTCGTCATCGCCACCGGATCCGAGCCTGTCGCGCCGCCGGTCGAGGGCCTGGCCGACATCCCGGTCTGGACCACCGCCGAGGGCCTGTGCTCGCCGGACCTGCCGCGCCGCCTGATCGTGCTCGGCGGCGGAGCCACCGGATGCGAGCTCGCGCAGGTCTACGCCGCGTTCGGCTCGCAGGTGGCGCTGGTCGAAGCGGAGCCCACGCTGCTCGGAGGCGAGCCCGCCTTCGCCGGGGAGATTCTCGCCACGGCGCTGCGCCGGGCCGGCGCCGAGATCTACCTCGGCTCCGCCGCGGCCAAGGCGGAGCGCACCGCCGACGGCCTCACGCTCGCGCTGGACGACGGCACGCGGATCGACGCGGACCGGCTGCTGCTCGCCGCCGGCCGCCGGCCCAGGCTCGGTGACCTCGGCCTCGGCACGCTCGGTATCACCGTCACGCCGGGCCTGCCCCTGCCCACCACGGCGTCGTGCCGGGTCGCCGACGCGCCCGGGCGGGTGTGGGCGGCGGGGGACGTTACCGGCGTCACGCACGCCCACGCCAGCCGGTACCAGGCGGGCGTGGTCGCGGCGAATATCCTCGGGCACCGGCGTGAGGCCGACTACAGCGCCATCCCGCGGTGCGTGTTCACCACGCCGTCGGTCTTCTCCGTGGGCCGTGCCGGGCCAGTTTCGGTGCGCGTCAAGCTGAGTGACACCGCCAGGGGACGGCTGGACCACGATGACCTGGGCTGCGTCGAGCTGTACGCGGAGGGCGGCAGGCTGGTCGGCGCGGTCGCGGTGGGGCCGGACGCAGCCAGCTGGATGGCTGAGGTTACCCTCGCCATCAGAGCCACAATACCGGTGCCGGTTCTGGCCGATACGGTGCATGCTTACCCCACCTACTCCGAAGCGCTGGAGGTGGCGTTCCGCGAGCTGGCCGGGTCCGGTCGGGAGAAAGAGGAGTTCGGGCTGTTGAGCGAATTGGGCATGGAGACGCCCGAGGGCGATGCCATCGAGCAGCATCAGGAGGTCGTCGCGGACGAGAACGCGACCGCGGCGCGGCGTGAAGTCCGCTTCGACGTGGACGAGGCGGACGCTGCCGAGCAGGCTCGCTCTATCGGCTTTGACGACGACGATTACCGCTGAGACCGGCTTAGGATAGGGCGAGCGCGGTACACATGACTGCGCGCGACCATCCGGAGACCGACTTTGACAGCAACGCCCGACGCACGACCGCGCAGCAGCCGGCTGCCCAGGCAGGAACGGCGGCGGCAGCTACTCGACGCGGCGCTTGAGGTGTTCGTTTCGCAGGGATACCACGCCGCCGCCATGGACGACATCGCTGACCGCGCAGGGGTCAGCAAGCCGGTGCTGTACCAGCACTTCCCCGGCAAGCTCGAGCTGTACCTGGCCCTGCTCGACGAGAGCGTAGACGCGCTGGTGGCCCGGGTGCGCGACGCTCTCCGCTCGACCACGGACAACAAGCAGCGGGTGGCCGCCACGTTCAGCGCCTACTTCGAGTACGTGGGGGGCAAGGAACAGGCGTTCCGGCTGGTGTTCGAGTCGGATCTGAGCAACGAGTCCGCGGTCCGGGCCAGGCTGGAACGGGCCCAGCGGGAGTGCGCCGCGATGATCAGCCCGATCGTCAGCCAAGACGCCGGCCTGGTCGAGGAGGAAGCGCGACTGCTGAGCGTGGGGATGGTAGGCCTGGCCCAGGTCACCGCGCGGTACTGGCTGAGCGCGTGTGACAGCATCCCGCGGGAAGCCGCCGAGCAGCTGGTGGCCAGGCTCGCCTGGCGCGGCATCAGCGGCTGGCCTAGGTGAGGGCTGTGGAAGTCAAGATCGGAATCCAGTCCGTTCCGCGCGAACTCGTCGTGGAAACCGACACCCCGGCGGAGGAAATAGAGCGCAACCTGTCCGCCGCGCTGGAGAACGGGGAACACTCGGTTTTCGCGTTGTCGGTGACCAAGGGCGGCAGGGTGCTCGTGCCCGCGGACAAGATCGCTTACGTGGAATTCGGCGGCCCGGAGGCTCGACGCGTCGGTTTCGGCAACATCGTGTAGCCGCGGGTCCTGGTAGGCTTGGTGGCGATTGGTCCACGGAATGACCTGACCAAACCTCGTGTTGTACCAATCGGCTGCCGTTCTGCGCCGGGCATCACGGCCGGCTGGGGGGAACCAGAGCAAGCGGCAGCGTCCCAGCGGCACGCAGCGGGTGCGGGTTGCGGCGGGCAGAACGTAGTCACGATGGGCCCGAAGCCCGGAACAGACCGGGAGGGCCACGATGAAGGATGGAAACCCTGAAACCCGTGGAAACTCAAGCTACTGACGGGGACGCACCAGAGGCAGAAGCCCTGGCGCCCGAGGCCGAGGGCGACGCCATCGGCCGGGGCGGTCCGGTACCCTTTCGTGATTTCGGGATCAGCGAGGCGATCTGCTCGGGCCTGGAGGCCGCAGGAATCGTCACCACGTTCCCGATCCAGGCGCTCACCCTCCCGCTGGCGTTGCGCGGCCAGGACATCATCGGGCAGGCCAGGACCGGCACGGGGAAGACGCTGGCGTTCGGCATCCCGCTGCTGGAACTTGTCGGTGATTTCGCGACGGGCGCGCCCAAGGCGCTGGTCGTGCTGCCCACGAGGGAACTGGCGATCCAGGTCGCGGACGACCTGCGCACCGCCGCGGTCAACCTGCGCGCCCGCGTGCTCACCGTCTACGGCGGGCGGGCCTACGAACCGCAGATCGACGCGCTCCGGGCCGGAGTCGACATCGTGGTCGGCACCCCGGGGCGGCTGCTTGACCTGGCCGAGCGCGGTCACCTCGACCTGAGCGCGGTCCGGGCGCTGGTGCTCGACGAGGCGGACAAGATGCTGGACCTCGGCTTCTTGCCGGACGTGGAGCGGATCGTCGGGCTCACCCCGGACGACAGGCAGACGATGCTGTTCTCCGCGACCATGCCGGGCGATGTCGTCACGCTGGCGCGCCGTCACATGCGGCGCCCGACGCACGTGCGAGCCGAGGGCCACGACGAGCCCGCGTTGGCTCCGGCCACGCAACAGCACGTGTTCCGGGCGCACCACCTGGACAAGATCGAAGTGCTCGCCCGGGTGCTGCAGGCCAGGGACCGGGGCCTGACCATGGTGTTCTGCCAGACCAAGCGAGGTGCCGATCAGGTGGCAAAGGCGCTGGCCAGCAAGGGTTTCGCGGTGGCGACCGTGCACGGCGACCTGGGTCAGGGCCAGCGCGAGCGCGCGCTGCGGGCCTTCCGGAGCGGCAAGGTGGACGTGCTCACCGCCACCGAGGTCGCGGCGCGCGGGCTGGACGTGGACGACGTCACGCACGTGGTGAACTACGAATGTCCGGACGACGAGAAGACCTACCTGCACCGCATCGGCAGGACGGGGCGAGCCGGGCGGACCGGCGTCGCGGTCACCTTCGTGGACTGGCGGGACATGCACCGCTGGAAGCTCATCAACGACGCTCTCGGACTCGGCCTGCCCGAGCCCGAAGAGACGTATTCCACCTCCGAGCACCTCTACACCTCCCTCGACATCCCGCGCGAGGCGACCGGGACGCTGCCTCGCGCGATGCGGGGGCGGGCCGGCCTGGAGGCCGAAGCCATCGAGGACATCGGCGAGACCGGCCGGATCCGCTCACCTCGCGCCAGAACGACCAAGCCCAGGCGGCGCCGCAGGACCCGGGCAGGCCAGGAGCTGGCCGGAGAGCAGAATCAGCGGGCGGACGGCCGGCGGGTTGAGGGCCGGCGGGTAGACCGGCAGCAGGCGGACGGCCCGCGGGCTGAGGGCCGGCAGCGGCCCGAGGGCCGGCGCAAGGCTTCGTGACCAGGGTCACCTCGGTGAGCACGCCCACCTCCCTCGAGCTGCCTGACGGGGTGCGGCGAACCACGATCCAGACCGGCCGCGGGCGGTTCGCGGCGCTGGAGGCCGGCCCGGTGCCTGGGGCACAGGAACGGGAACCGGCTCTGCTGGTTCCCGGCTATACCGGCAGCAAGGAAGACTTCCTCGCGATCTTCGGGCAGCTGGCCGCTGGCGGCCGCCGGGTGGCGGCGATCGACATGCGCGGTCAGTTTGAGACGCCCGGCACGGACGATCCTGAGGCCTACTCCCCCTCGGCCCTGGGAGCCGATATCGCCGCGCTGCTCCGCGCGACAGGCGCAAGGCACCTGCTCGGGCACTCCTACGGCGGACTGATCGCCCGCGAGGCCGTGCTGGCGGGATCCGGTGCGGGAATCGGCTCTTTCACGCTGATGAGTTCCGGGCCGTCGGCCCTGACCGGGCCGCGCGCGGAGGAACTACGCGCCATGCTCACCGCCCTCGGCGTCGAGGACGGCAGCGTACCGGAGACGGCCGCGCTGCGGGCGAAGATCTCCGGCGTCTGGCGAGATCACCTGGAACCGCAAGCCGTGGCGGCCGGGGTTCCCGGCCCGGTCGTCGCCTTCTTGGCCAAGCGGATGCTGGGCAACGACCCGAAAGGCCTGGTTCACATGGCCCGCCACCTGCTCACCGCCCCGGACCGCACCGCGGAGCTGGCCCGGCTGGACCGGGTCGGAATGCTCGTCCTGTACGGCGAGAACGACGACGCCTGGTCACCAGCCGCGCAGGAGGCCATGGCCCGGCGGCTGGGGGCGCGCCGGGCCTGCATCCCGGCGGCCGCGCACTCCCCCGCCGTCGAGGCGCCCGCGACCACGGCAACCGCGCTGGCGCGGTTCTGGGACGCGGCCGAGGCCCAGTCGGCGGCTTAACACCCGGACGCTTCGATGATGCCTGTGCGTGCCGTGGTGCGTCTGGTGCGTCTGGTGCGGAGAGATCGTGGTTGATCCGGGTTCTGCGGTGGATCCGGTGCATCCCAGGCCCCCCGATCAACCACTGAGACCGAATCCACCCCGTTATCTCGGGTAGGGGTCAGTGAGACGGGCGGCACGGCCATCGCATCCGCACTTAGTCCGAGGAAAGGCCGTCCCAGGGCTTGCGGATAACCGCGGCGGCGGCGCCCTCGGGACAGTGCTGGAGATAGTCACACCAGCCGCAGAAGGTACTGGGCCGGGGCGGGAAAATCTCGTCGTACCGTTCGGCGGGCAGGCCCTCGCGCATCAGCTCGTCCGCCGCGGCGCACTCTTGCGCGACGTCCTCCGCGCGGCCGAGGTGCCTGGCCAGCGACTCATCAGAATGCGACCAGGCCAGCACCTCGCCGGAAGGCAGATGGTGCAGCTCCACCCGGCGGCAGGGCCGCCGCAGGACCCGGCCCGCGGCCAGTGCGTACAGCGCCAGGGCCATGGAGCTGCGCGCGTCGTCCACGGTGAGCAGGTGCCGCCCGGTCTTGTAGTCGACGACGACGAGCTCGGTCCCGGCCGGGGCAAGCCGGGCATCCAGCCGGTCGACGCGCCCGGAGACCGCGATCGTGTCCGTGCGAGTCGCGACGGTCCGTTCCACCCCGACCGGTTCGTCGGCTGGGTCGAGCCGGGCGACATACCGTTCGACCATGCGGATGGCCTGCTGGCGGTACCGGGCTGACTGCACCGCATCCGCGAAGCCCTCGTCGATCCAGCCGCGGTCAACCAGCGTGCCCGCCGCCGCGACGGTACGCTGCGCCAGCGGCAGCCGCCACCAGCCGGCCAGCGCGTTGTGGACGCTGGCACCGAGGCTGTTATGCGCCCAGGGCGGCCCCTTCGGCGGCGAGGGGCGGTCCAGGTAGGTCATCCGGTACCGGCGAGGGCAGTCGAGCCACGCGGAAAGGCGCGTCGGCGTGCACGGGTACAGCCGCCGCGGCATTCCCTCGAAGCCCAGCTGTTCCATTAGCGAGATGCCCAGGAATCGAACTGCTTCTCGGCCGCCGAGATCGTCGTTTCCTCGCCTTGGCCTGGAAGTACGCGGGTACTCAGGGGCAGGGTCAGCAGCTGCCCGCCGATGGCGGTCAGCTGGCCGGCGAAGTCCGGGAATTCGCCGTCGTGGCGGACAGGACCGCTGGCCGCCAGGACGTGCCCGGTAAACACCACGCCGAGGTCCTCGCAGTACAGGCACAACGAGCCCGCGGTGTGGCCCGGCGCGTGCACCACCTCGAGCTGGACGTCGGCGACCTCGAAGATGCCGCCGTCCGCCACCTCGATATCAGGGTCTTGTTCGGGGTGCGCGTCGCGCCAGAGCAGCCGGTCCTGCGGATGCAGCGCCACCGGCGCCTCGTCTCGCGCGGCGACCGCCACCGCGGCGGCGGCGTGGTCCGCGTGAGCGTGGGTACAGATCACCGCCAAGACCTCGCGATCGCCCACCGCGCCGAGCACGACGGCCGGGTCGCGACCCGGGTCGATGACGATAACCTCGTCGTCATCGCCGACGATCCAGGCGTTAGTCTCGCCGCCGGACGCCGGCGAGATCACCCGTTCGATCCGTGCGGTCATGGTCGTGCTTCCTTCCTTGGGACCCGACCTTCCTACCACAGCAGCACCCTCAGGCGCTGTGCGCAAACGCGATCGAGATGTATCGTGCTGGTGACCTTAACAAGATGTATCGTGACAAGGGCGGGGAGAGGCGGGGGCAGCGGGGAAGGGCGGCGCGGAGGATGTTCGAGCGGTTCACCGACCGGGCGCGGCGAGTCATCGACCTGGCTCAAGAAGAGGCCAGGACGCTCAATCACAACTGACGCGGGGCAAGCGTGCGAGCACCCGCCCGCGCAATGGTCTTTAGTCGCGGCTTATGGGCTTAGCGCCGGCGGCTATCGAGGCCAGGCTCTCGTACGCGCCGGGCGGCGCTACCTGCGAGCCGATGCGGTGACCGGTGAGACGGCCGTGATCATCGCTGCCGCCGGTGGCCACCAGGCGGAGATCGCGGGCGAGGCCGAGCAGGTCAGCCCGGGCCGATTCCGGTTGGTCGGGATGGAAGACCTCCACCCCAGCCAGGCCCGCGCCGGCCAGAGCGGCGATCTGCTCGTCGGAGACGAGCGAGCCCGCCCGCGGGTGAGCTAGCACCGTGACCCCGCCGGCCGCACGGACCAGGCCGATGGCGTGGACGGGATCGAGCGCGTACCTGCCGACGTAGGCGCGGCCGTCGTCGCCGATCCAGTCGGGAGTGAAGGCCTCGGCGGGTTCGGCGATGGCGCCGCTGGCCGCCATCGCGCGGGCGATGTGCGGGCGGCCGACCACGCCGCGCGCGGCCAGCGCGGCCACCTGATCCCAGGTGATGTCGACGCCGAGGTCGGCCAGACGGCGCACCATCTCGCGAGCGCGGAGTGCACGGTCGTCGCGGATGCGCTGAGTTTCGGCGGCCAGTTCCGGGTCATCGGGGTCGAACAGGTAGGCCAGCAGGTGCAGGCTGCGGCCGTCTAGCCGACTCGACAGTTCCATCCCGGGGACCAGGGTCAGGCCCGCGGGCAGCGCCCGGCGCGCCTGCTCGTGCCCGGCGACCGTATCGTGGTCGGTCAGCGCCACGGCGTCCAGGCCGGCCAGCGCGGCGCGGCGCATCACCTCGGCCGGGGGGTCCGTACCGTCGGAGGCGTCGCTGTGGGTGTGCAGGTCGGCGCGCATCAGGCCGTGGGCAGCCTGGGCGACGCGGCGCCGAACGGCAGGTCCAGGTCCTGGCCGGGGTCGCGCAGGTCGCGCAGGGCGAGCGGCTCGAGCAGCAGGACACCCGCGGTGTCCGGCCACAGCACCAGCCACAGCCACAGCGCCTTGATCTCACCGGCGAAGGTGGCCCGGTCCGGCGAATCGACGTGCCAGAGGGGAAAATCATGCTTGCCGAACGAAACGGTGGCGATCGGCGGCGCGGAGCCGAATCCCGCTCCCGGGTCGACGCCGTCGAGGCCGGCCAGCGCGGCGCCGAGCCCGACGCCCGGCTCCTCGGCCACGACCAGCAAGTCGGCCGGGCCGCCGAGCGGATTGGGGCCGGACAGCGCGACCGTCGACGCACGCACGCCGGTACGCTCGTCACCCGCCCCGGTGAATCCGCTCACCAGCCAGCCGGGCGGCAGCGGCCACGGCACCCACACCGGCACCTGGCTGCGGCTGGTGAGCGCGCGAAGGCCCTCCCTGCTCGGCAGCCTGGCCGGGGCCAGCGGGCTGATCTCGCCGTGCAG
>JASHVM010000707.1:0-5525 GCA_030044595.1 Streptosporangiaceae bacterium | reverse complement strand
CGCGCGGCCTGGTCGGCCGATAGCTTGCGCGGCCGCCCGCCGACGCGGCCGCGGGCCCGCGCGGCGGCCAGTCCCGCGCGGGTACCCTCGGCGACGAGCTCGCGCTGGAACTCGCCGATCGCGCCCAGGACGCCGAAGGCCAGGCGCCCCGGCGGGGTGGCGGTGTCGATCCCCTGCCCGAGCACCACGAGGTCGATGCCGCGCGCGTCGAGGCTGGCGGTCAGGTCGACCAGGTCCCGCATCGACCGCATGGCCCGCGACAGCCGCGTGATCACGAACGTGTCGCCGCGGCGCAGCCGCCCGAGCGCCTCGTCCAGCTCGGGCCGCCTGGCCAGCTTCCCGGACGCCTCGTCGATGAAGATCTCGTCGCACCCGGCGGCCTCCAGCGCGTCACGCTCGGAGCCGGGGTCCCGGTCACCGGCGGAAACGCGCCCGTAGCCGATGCGATGTGCCACGTCCGTACTGTATCAAAAACGGCTTTCCGGGAAAAGACTATACATTGTTTTCGCACGCAAGTTTTGCGACACATCTCGCCAGAACACGCTCACCTGGTCCCGTCGACCTGCGACGGCCACCCCGGGCGATGACCCCAGGCGGTGCCGCGCGGGCAAACGGCGGCTAGCCCGCCGGCCAGTCGGCGATGAGGACGACCTCGGCCTGACGGGGAAATACCTTCTCCAGCAGGACCCGGTGCACCTCGGGGTCGGAATCGAGGCATCCGTCGGCCAGGACGGTGAGCCGGTAGTCAAGGTCGGCGGCCTGGCGGAGGGTGGAGAGCACCACGCCGCTGGTGGCGATGCCGGCCAGCACCAGGCTGTCGATACCGCCCGCCCGCAGGACCATATCCAGGTCACTGCCGGCGAACGCGGATACCCGGCGCTTAGTGACGATCACCTCGCCGGGGGCCGGGGCGACGGCGGGATGAACGTGGGCCCCGGGGTCGCCATCGATGTACCGCCCGCTTCCCGCAACCGCCGCGAAGCTCTTGTTGCGGGGGCTGACCTCGGGGTATCCGGCCCGAAACCCTATGGTCACGTAGATGACCCGGATTCCGGCGCCGCGGGCCGCGGTGACCGCGGCAGCCAGCCGGGACAGGTAGCCCTCATCGTCGCCGAAGCGCTCGACGATGCTCTGTTGCACGTCCATGACGAGCAGGGCGGTTGACGTCAAGCTGGCACGCTCCTCGGGTCGGCAAGCCGAAGGCAATACGGTACCGGCGGGGCGACTATAGACGACGTGGCCCTGCTACGTCGGCGTCAGTCGCTCAGGTTGCGGTCGGCTGTGATGAGATGAGAGACGCGAATACAACAGTGGAACTGAGGTAATGCCTGGTGGCATAGTCGAAAACGCCGCCGCAAGTTATCACCCGGAGAGCCGCGTAGTTGGTCGCGCCGTAAATGGTTTTCGCCGGGTAATTGGATTTGAGGTACTCGCGCACGCCGGTGACACGGAAAATAGCCGTGACCCCGTCGGCGAGCATCACATCGATGGTGTCTCCGGGCTGCAGGGCCCCCAGCCGGAAGAAGACGGCGGGCCCGGCATAACTGTCGACGTGACCTTCGATGACCGACGTGCCGATCTGGCCAGGCGTCACCGAATACTTGTACCAAGCCGCCTCACCAGAACTCGTTTCCAGCGACGGTACCTGGATCGTGCCGTTGGAGTTGACCCCCAGGTGCAGGAGTTTGGAGTCCACGCCAATGGCCGGGATATCGACGGCCACCGGCGCCGAGCGCGGTAGCGATGGCCCCCGGCCCGGTGGCCGGGTAACTCCCGCCGCCGCCGCGGAGGGCTGCGGCGCATGCTGCTGGGAGGCGACCGCGACGCCCAGCGCGACGACCCCGCCCAGGATGAGCAGGGCACTTGCCCAGCCGGCCAGGCAGGCGCGAAGGTTTATCGGCCCGGTGGGCGGGGGAGCGTACCCGTCTTCCGGCCAGGAGACGACAACGCGAAACCCGGCTATGGACCGCCACTTCCGACCCGCCAATGCCGCCGTCCCTCCCCCCACCTTCTCCGGTGTGTCCTTCTAGCCTAATATTCGAATAGTGAGCGCGCCATTGCGTGTCTGCGCCGTCCATGGGCCTTACTGTTATGGTCGCCGGTGCTTTCGAGACCGGTCTTCGACCGACGCGGGACCGCGCCCGGGTCGGCCATGCGTTTTCCGTTCCGGGGCGGTTTCTGAAGCCGGACCGGAGAAAAGGATCGCCACCTGCCGGGCGCGTGAGGAGGTTCAATGAAGGTGCGCGCGGCTATCACGACGACGGCGCGCAGGTCGGCGCTGACCGTCGTCGGCTGGGCCATTTTGACCATACTCGTCGCCGCCGCCGTATCCGCCTGCACATCGAGCCCGGGTACGACGTCGGTGTACCTACCCACGGCAAGCGGCTCGCTGACGACGAGCGACGGCGCTACCAGCACGGTCACCGCGACCGCGACCACCTCGCCGACCACGCCGGTGTCGCCCACGATAACGGTCACGGTGACGACCACCCCGTACTACAGCCAGATCCCCACTGCCGCGCCGGTTACCGGCGGCGGTGGCACGGCCGGATTGCAGGACAGCGTGCTCTTCATAATCGGCGGGACAGCAATCGTGTTCGGCGCCGGGAGCTTCTTCTACCGCAAGAGGCTGTCCAAGGGCCGCTGACCCGCTTACCGACCGGGCGGGCCGGCCGGGCGGGCACACTGGTGCACATGGGCACGCACGTCATCGCCGTGGTCGGGGCGACCGCTACCGGCAAGTCCGGGCTCGCCATCAACCTGGCCCGCATCCTCGGCGGCGAAGTCGTAAACGCGGACTCGATGCAGCTCTACCGCGGCATGAACATCGGCACCGCCAAGGAACCCGAAACCGCGCGGCAGGGCGTGCCCCATCACCTGCTCGATATCTGGCCGGTGACCCGCACCGCCAGCGTGGCCGACTACCAGGCGCTCGCCCGCGCCGCGATCGACGACATCGCCGCCCGTGGCCGGGTGCCGGTGCTCGTAGGCGGCTCGGGCCTGTACGTCCGTGCCGCTCTTGACGACCTTCATTTTCCCCGAACCGACGGTGGTACCCGCGCGCGGCTTGAAGACGAGCTCGGCCGCCTTGGCGCGGCCGCACTGCACGCCAGGCTGGCCCGGCTCGACCCCGCCGCGGCCGCGGCGATCCTGCCGAGCAACGGTCGCCGGATCGTGCGCGCGCTCGAGGTGATCGAGATATCGGGACGCCCGTTTACCGCGACCATGCCGGGCTACCAGTCGCAGGGCCAGGCGCGGCCGGCCGTCCAGATCGGCCTGACCCTGCACCGGCCTGAGCTAGACGAGGCGATCGCCGCCCGGGTCGACCGGATGTGGCGGGAAGGCTTCGAGGCCGAGGTGAAGGGCCTGGTCGCTCTGGGGCTGCGGGAAGGCAGGACGGCGAGCCGCGCGCTGGGCTACCGGCAGCTGCTGCGCTACCTGGACGGCGAGCTGACCCTGGACCAGGCGCGCCTTGAGACGATAAAGGCTACCAGGCGGTTCGCACGCCGCCAGGAGTCCTGGTTCCGCCGTGATCCCCGGGTTATCTGGGTCGACGCGGTCCCGGGGGACCGGCTACTTACCGAGGCGCTCAGGCAGGTGGACGCGGCGACCGGGGGCGGCCGGTAACGCGTCGCCCCGGCCGCTCGCGACGGTCTCGGCGAGCCGCCCGGCTCGTTCCAGTGAGACGGTCGCGCCGGACGAGAGCCCTCCGAGGACGCGGCCGAGGCTGGCTACCGCGTCGGTCAGCTCCGCCACGACGTACCCGAGCATGACCGGCTGCGATTCCCGGGACGACTCGCGGCCCGTCCCGTCCCGATCGAGGACCTGCTTGAGCGCGATGATCGCGTCCAGCACCTCCCCGGCCGCCGCGCTGGCGTCACCCAGACCGCGGGCCAGCGCGCCGCTGCCAGGCTCGAGGCCCAGCTGACCGGCGGTGGCGCGCAGGCTCGCCACCGCGGTCTCGGCGTCGGAGCGCGCCTCGTGCAGCGCCTTACCTTCCGCGCGCTTATTTCCTGCCTCTGGCTCACGGGGCAGCCGCACCATCGCGAGGTACCGCCTGATCGCGTCGATGGTGCCGGTCACCAGTCCGGGCACGCTGGTCCGGAGCCAGGTGGGGAACAGCAGGCAACTGACTACGACGGCAATCGCCACGCCGATCAGGATGTTCTCGATCCGGCTCACTGCGATGAGCCATCCGCTGCCGGTGAGCACGGCCGTGAGCAAGATCGAAAGCGGCGTGATGATCAGTATCCCCAGGCTGTAGGACAGCGGCATGAACGCCATCGCCAGCGCCGCGACGGCGAACGAGATCGCGATCAGCGTCGGCTGGTTCGAGGTGACCGCGACGATCCCGGCGGAGATCGTGGCGCCGACCACGGTCGCCACGGCCCGCTGCGCGGCGGTGCTGACGGTGCCGCTGACGTTGGGCTTGAGCACGAGCACCGTGGATGACACCAGCCACGCGCCGTGCGCCGGGTCGAAGAGGCTCGCGACGACCAGGGCGATCCCGCCCGCGGTCGCCTGCCGGACCGCGCCGCGAAGAACCGCCGGGCTGGGCTGGCGCACGGCCCGAACGACGGCATGCCAGCGCTGGTCGCCGGCCCGGGCCGGCATCCACCGGGGACCGGGAACAGGGCCGGTGAGGACCGCGATGAGGGCCTGCACCGCGTCATCGAGCCTGCGCATCGCGGTCAGGGTCGCTGCGGGTGGCACCGGGTGGCACCCGCGCCGGCCCGCGGCCGGCAGCTGCCGTCCGGCCGCGACGATCGCGTCGAACAAGGTCCCGGTCGCGTGCAGCAACGCCCACAGCCGCCGGACCTCGGGGGTCATCCGAGACCTGCCGCGCGGCAGGGACGCTTGCAGCGCCTGTCGGGCCGCCCCGAGCGACTTTCGCGCCGCCTCACGGGCGCCCGGGCCGGAGGACACCGCTTCCCCGCCGGCGGGATCCAGTTCGCCCAGGAAGGCGGCGCACGAACTGATCGCGGCGCTGACCGCGCGGCGTTCGGGACGCCGACGGTCGAAGGGCCATCCGGCGAGGCTGAGGCCGAGGGCCCAGCCGCCGCCGGCCAGCAGCGCGAGCGCGGCGCGCGCGTCCGCCGCGAGCGACGACGGGAGAAAGGCCCCGATGACGAAGGCAACCGTGACCATCGTGGAGACCAGCGCCACGCGCGGCCCCACGGTCCCGATCAGCGCCGACCCGGCGAGCACGCTCACGAACAGCAGCACCGAGAGCCAGCGGGGCGCGGCGGTGACGGCGCCGAGGAAATACGCGGTCGTCACGCCCAGCGTGGCCGCGGCCATGGTGGTCGCCCGCGGGCGGTAAGGGCCGCCGGTGTCCGTGCTGGCCACGACGAAGGCCCCGACCCCGACCAAAAGCCCGGGGGTCGGCCGGCCGACGATAACCCCCGCGGCCAGCGGAACGATCATCGCCGCGGCCAGCCGCAGCCCGCGTCCCCACGCCGGCGTGCCCGGGGCTACGGCGAGCCAGGCCAGAGCCCAGTCCATCCCGCGGTGACGGCCGCGCG
>JASHVM010000706.1:0-8368 GCA_030044595.1 Streptosporangiaceae bacterium | reverse complement strand
CTCGGCCAGCCCGCGCCCACCCTGTCCGGCGGCGAGGCGCAGCGGGTCAAGCTCGCCTCGGAACTGCAGCGGCGGGCGACCGGCCGCACCATTTACGTCCTGGACGAGCCCACCACCGGGCTGCACTTCGAGGACATCCGCAAGCTGCTCGGCGTGCTCGACCGGCTGGTCGAGAACGGCAACACGGTGATTGTCATCGAGCACAACCTGGACGTCATCAAGACGGCCGACTGGGTCATCGACCTCGGGCCCGAGGGCGGCGCGGGCGGCGGGCTGGTGATCGCGACCGGCACACCGGAGGAGGTCGCCGACGTCGAGGAGAGCTACACCGGCCAGTTCCTCAAGAAGATCCTGCCCGCCTGACCTAGGTCCGTCCAGTACCGGCCTGGCCACGGGCGGGGCGGATAGTCTCTGGATCGGGATGCGGGACGTGGAGATCGCGACGGAGAGCGGACCCGCGCGGGCCGAACTCGACGGGGAGGGGGCCGCCGCGCGGTTCCTGCTCGTGCTCACCCACGGGTCCGGCGGCAGCGCCGGCTCGCCCGACCTGCTGGCGGCCCGCGACGCGGCGCTGGGGCTCGGCGGGCTGGTGGCGCGGGTCACCCAGCCGTACCGGGTCAGGGGCGCCCGCGCGCCCGGCTCGCCCGCGCGCCAGGACGCCGCCTGGGTCGAGATCGTGGCCGCGCTGGCCGAACTCGCTCCGGGTGTCCCGCTCATCCAGGGCGGACGGAGCAACGGCGCACGCGTAGCGTGCCGTACCGCGGCGGCGGTCGGCGCCCGGGCCGTGATCGCGCTGGCGTTCCCGCTGCGGCCGCCGAGCGCGGCGGCGCAGACCCGGGTGGCCGAACTCCGGGCGGCGCGCGACGGCGGAGCAGCGGTGCTAGTGGTGAACGGGGAGCGCGACCCGTTCGGGATCCCGAGCGCCGGGGACGCCGACCGGGTGGTCGTCGTGCCGGGGGAGACGCATTCGCTAAAGGGCCATCGCGCAGCCATCGTGCAGGCCGTGGCTGAGTGGCTGCCGACGGTGCTGCGGTAAGGCTCTTCGGAAAAGGGTCGCCAGATCGGGCGCCCCTGCTAGGCATCGCGGGCGGGGCATCGCGGGCGGCGGATCAGGCCGCCGGAGCGTGGTCCCCGTGCTCCCGTACTGCCCGGGGCGGCCGGTCGAATCCCAGGTCCGTGGGGCGGTGCGGTGCGATGGTCGCGCCATCGGGGAGCAGTTCCCCCGTGTCGTCGAAGATCACGATGCCATTGCAGAGCAGGCTCCAGCCCTGCTCGGGGTGGCTAACAATGGTGTGCGCCGCTTCGCGGTCCGGTGCTGACGCATCCGGACAGGGCGGCGTGTGTGGGCACATATCAGTGCCTCCTGGCAAGTTCATCGTATGTTCTTGATTGCTAGTGTGCCGCAGCTCCGGCGATCGCTGTATGAACCACGCCGATCGTTTTCCAGCGGGCGGTTTGTAGCTTTCCGCTGGTTACTGTCGGACACACAGTCATTACTATTTGTAAGTGTCTCGTTCTACTGCGCGTGACTACCTGGTATTTATATTTTGTTTAGGGCTAGGCCCTCTAAGTGGCCTAGACCAACTTTGCTCCTTCTGAGGGTACCGCGCAAGCGACATGCCCAACTGCGGCAATCGATTGCCCCGCACCTTCCTCCGGGGATGTGCCCGCCCGCGGGCCGGACCGGCCCCCCTAATCTGGAGACGTCGTAGCCGCTCGGGAGGTTCACACCCGCGGCGCCAACAATTCTTACCAGATGCGAAACCTTTGCTGGCGCTTCAGGCCTGGGTGACGGGGGAGGCCAGCGGGCTCGGCTCGAACGGGACCGGCGGGATGCCGTTGAGACGGTGCGTTTCGCGCAGCGTGAGCAGGTGCTCCGCCTCGGCCGTGAGGGCGTGGACGCGCGGCTTGGCCATCGCCTTCCGCCGGTAGATGCGGTCGTCGTAGCCGCGCGGGCCGATCTCCGCGCGCTCCGCCGCGTACGCGGCGCGCATGGCATCGGTCAGCGCCGCGTCCAGGTCAAGCGCGAGCCGGTGCAATTCGGCTGCGGGAGCCCGCCGTTCCTGCGCCTGGCGGAACCGGGTCTCAGCCTCGCGGGCCGCGTCGAGCAGTTCCGCCCGCCGCGCCGCGAGCGCCACGTCGGTTCCGTACCTCTGCATCGCCTCGCTGCTGGGCTTCTGCCGGCTCATCGCCCCAGGTCTCATGACCCATAGGGTAGCGGGCCGCGGGAGCGGGCCTACGCGGGGCAGGGGCCGCTGCCCTCGGGATCTGGGGCCGAGGCGGCTGCCGGTAACGGCTGACCCTATCCGCCCGCCCCGGCCGGACTGAGCTGCCCGGCCGGGGCGGGCGGACGCCTACGCGTCGCCTTCCGGCTGGTCGGCCTGGCCGAACACCACCTGGACGCTGCGCTCGTCGGTGCCGCGCACCACGTTCAGGTCGATGGTGACCGGGTGGCCGCCGGCCGCCGCCTGGAGCGCGCCGGACAGGTCATCGATGGTGCGGGTCGGCTGGCCCGCGGCCGCCACGATCAAGTCGCCGGGTGCCAGCCCGGCCCGGGCGGCCGGGCTGTCCTCGACCACCTTATGGATGAGCAGGCCGTCCGCATCGGGCAGGCCGACGGCGCGCCGCATCCGCCTGGCCACGTGGCCGGGGGCGATGGCGATGCCGAGTTGCGGCGGCCTGACCGATTCGCCGCGGGCGAGCGCGTCGACCCGGCCGCGCAGCGTCTCGTCGGCGGGAATGGCCAGGTAGAAGCCCTCACCGAGGCGGTTCGTGTTGATCCCGAGTAGCTGCCCCGCGGCGTTGAGGACCGGGCCGCCCGAGGAGCCGGGCAGCAGCGGGGCGGTGTGCTCGAGGCTGCCGGTGATGCGCAGGCCGCGCGGCCCGCGGAAGGACCGGTCGATACCCGAGACGAACCCGAACGTCACCCGCAGCCCGCGCCCGCCCGGGTTAGCCAGCGCGAAGACGGGTGCCCCGATTGCCGGCGCGTCAGTGGCCCAGGGCAGCGCGGCAGCCTGCCCGGTGTCGGCCTCGACGACGGCGAGGTCGCCGTCGACGTCCCGACCCGTTACGTTCCCCTCGACCTCACGCCCGTCGGCCAGGGTGACCTTCACCTGGCTGCCGCGTACGTTGTGCGCGTTGGTGAGTATCCGGCCCCCGCCGAGCACGACGCCCGAGCCGACGCCCCACCGCTGCCCGACGCCCACCACCGAGGAGCCGGCCTCCTCCGCCAGCCGCGCGATGCTGGCCTGGATCTCGTCGAAAATAGTCATGATTGCCACACCTTCCAGTAGCTAGTAACTTGCAAGTTACTACTAACTACGGAGATGTCAACGTGACGGCTACGATCTGCTTATGGCCCAGAGCGAAATTGCCTCCTCACCGCTCGCCGAGGCGCTGGCCCGGGTCGGCGACCGGTGGTCCCTGCTGCTGGTGGAGGCGCTGCTCGCCGGGCCGCGCCGGTTCAACGATCTGCTCGATGAGCTGCCCGGAATCGCGGCGAACATCTTGTCCGAGCGCCTCAAGCGGCTCGAGCGGGAGGGGCTGCTGGTGGCGCGGCCCTACTCCGAGCGGCCGCCTCGCGCCGCCTACCAGCTGACCGCGGAAGGCAGGGACCTCGCCGGCGCGCTCCGCCTGCTGGCGTCCTGGGGAGCCGGGCATGCCGACCCCGCGCAAGCGCCCGTGCATCCCGCGTGCGGCACCCCCATCGAGGCCCGCTGGTACTGCCCGACCTGCGACCGCCTGGTCGACGGCGAGCCGGATCACGCCGAGGTCCACTTCGTCTAGTCAGGCGAGGCTGGCGGCCCAGCTCGAGTGCAGCGCGGCGTACTCGCCGTGGCCGGCCATCAGCTCGCCGGGCGTCCCGTCCTCGGTGATCCGGCCCTGGTCGAGGACCAGGACCCGGTCGGCGATCGCCACCGTGGAGAGCCGGTGGGCGATGATGACGGCGGTCCGGTCGGCCAGCACGGTGCGCAGCGCGCTCTGGACCAGCCGCTCGCTCGGGATGTCGAGCAGCGAGGTGGCCTCGTCGAGGACGAGCACGGCCGGAGCGGCCAGGAACGCCCGCGCGAACGAGATGAGCTGGCGCTGTCCCGCCGACAGGCGGCCGCCGCGCTTGCCGACCGGGGTGTCGTAACCCTCGGGCAGCGCGGCGATGAACTCGTGCGCCCCGATCATCCTGGCCGCGGTCTCGACCTCGCCGGCCGACGCGTCGGGGCGGCCGAGCCGGATGTTGTCCGCGACCGACCCCTCGAACAGGAAGTTCTCCTGGGTGATCACGGTGACCTCGGCGCGGAGCACGGCATCGGGCAGCTCCCGCAGGTCGATCGCGTCCAGCGTGACCCGGCCCGAGCGCGGATCGTAAAACCTGCCGAGCAGCCGCGCGATCGTGGTCTTGCCCGCGCCGGTCTCGCCGACCAGGGCGAGGGTCTGTCCCGCCGGTATGTCCAGGTCCAGCTGGGGCAGCACGAGGTTGTCCCGGTACCCGAAGGTGACCGACTCGAACCGTACTCGCCGGCCCGCCGAGGTCGCGTGGCGCTCGGGCGGCGTCCGGGGCACCCGGGGTTCCGGCACGGCCGGTTCCTGGTCCAGGACGCCGGAGATCTTCTCCAGGCCGGACGCGGCCGACTGGAACGTGTTGTAGAACTGCGACACGTCCTGCAGCGGGTCGAAGAAGCGCTGCAGGTAAAGCAGGAACGTCGCGAGCACGCCCACCTTGATGTCGCCGTCGATGACGAGCAGCCCGCCGTAGCCGAGTACCACGCCGGTGATGACGTTGCCGACCAGCGAGATGCACGGGCCGTAGACCGCGATGAGCCGGGAGGCGTGCGTGCTGGCGTCGCAGTAGTCCTGTCCCAGCCCGGAGAAGATGGCCGAGTTCCGTTTCTCCCTGCGGAATGCCTGCACCGCCCTGATCCCGCCGAACGTCTCGACGAAGTGCACGATGACCAGCGCGATGGCTTCCCTGGTGCGCCGGTACGAGCTGGCCGACTCGCGCCGGAACCACGCCGTCAGCCAGGTCAGCGGGATGAAGCCGGCCAGCACGACCAGGCCGAGCTGCCAGTCCAGCAGCAGCATGCCGGTGCCGACCAGCAGCAGGGTCAAGATGGCCGCGATGAGCGAGTCCAGCCCCTCCTCGAACAGGTCGGAGATCGCGTCGATGTCGGAGGTCTGCCGGGAGATGACCCGCCCCGAGGTGTAGCTCTCGTGGAAGGCCACGTCCAGGTCGAGGCAGTGGCCGAACAGCTGGCGGCGAAGCTCGAGCACCACCCGCTGGCCGACGCGCCCGGTCATGGTGACGAACATGCGGGTGGTGACCGCCTGGACCGCGACCGCGAAGGCGAAGGCGGCGGCGATGCCGAGCAGCGGCGCCGCGTCATGAGAATTCAGCAGCGGCGGCAGGCCGTCGTCGATGGCGATGCCGACCAGCCACGGCCCGGCCAGCGCGGCCAGGCTCTCCACCACGATCAGCGACACCGTCGCGATCACCGCGCGCCGGTGCGGCCGCAGCAGGTCAACGAGCACCCGCCTGCTCCGCTCGCGCAGCAGCGCGGCCAGGCCGGCGCTGACCTCCTCGGCCTTCTCCGCGGCGACCCCGCGCCAGGCGTTCGCGTCCGCGGTCATGCGCTTTTCTCCAGGTCTTCCACGTCCATCAGCGCCGCGTACTCGGGGTTCGAGGCGAGCAGGTCGCGGTGGTTTCCGCTGGCCGCGATCACGCCGCCGGACAGCAGCGCCACCGTGTCGGCCAGCGCCACCGTGGACGGCCGGTGCGCCACCACCAGGGCTGTCGCGCCGGCCAGGATCTCGCGCAGCGCGCGGGTCACCCGCTCTTCGGTGTGCACGTCGAGCGCGGACAGCGGGTCGTCGAGGATCAGCACGTCCGGGCGGGCCAGGATGGCCCGGGCCAGCGCGATCCGCTGCCGCTGCCCGCCGGACAGGGCCATGCCCTGCTCGCCGATCCTGGTGTCGAGGCCCCACGGCAGGTCGTACGCGAACCGGGCCTGCGCGGCCGTCAGCGCGGCCTCCACCGCGTCCTCGTCCGCGTCCGGCGCGCCGAACGTGACGTTCTCCCTGACGCTGGCGGAGAACAGCGTGGCGTCCTCGAACGCGCACCCGACCGCGGCGCGAAGCCGGTCCAGCGGGATATCGCGGATGTCCGTCCCGTCCAGCCGGACCGATCCTGAGCTGGCGTCGGCCAGCCGCGGCACGAGCTGCAGCAAGGTGGACTTGCCCGAGCCGGTTGCCCCGGTGAGCACGACCGTCTGGCCGGGCGGCAGGTCGAGCACGACGTCGCGCAGCACGGGCTCTGCCGCACCCGGGTAGCTGAAGGCCACGTGGTCGAACACCAGGTGGCCCCGGCGCCCGGGCACGCTGCGCAGCGGGGCTTGGCTCGGCTTCGCCGCCAGCACCACCGTCCGTTCGGGATGATGGCCTTGATCTTTGTCGGTGATCTCGGGCTGAGCGTCGAAGATCTCCAGGATGCGCTGGGCCGCGGTGGCTGCCTCCTGGCCGGACGCGATGATGTAGCCGAGAGCCTCGACCGGCCACACCAGCTGCAGCGCGAGCGTGATGAACGCGACCAGGCCGCCGATGGTCAGCGAATGCCTGCTGACCGCGATCGCGCCGAGGACGATGGTCAGCCCGATGACGGCGTTCGGGATCAGGTCGAGGAGCGCCCAGAAGGACCCGAGCAGGCTCGCCTTCTCGACCTGCGTCTGGTAGACGTCCGTGGCCTGCGCGCCGTGCCTGGCGGCCGCCTGCGGGCCCCGGCCGAGCGCCTTCAGCACGCGGATGCCCGTCGCCGCCTCCTCGATCAGCGTGGCCAGGTCGCCCTGCTGATCCTGGACCCGGCGGGAGAGCACCCGGTACCGCTTCTCGAACCTGATGCAGACGGGCACGACGGGCGCGAACACGACGCCGGTGATCAGGCCGAGCCACCAGTTCAGGTGGATCAGCAGCGCCACCACCGCGATGAACGTCATCACGTTGGTGACCAGGAAGATCAGGCCGAACCCGGCGAACCGGCGGATCGCCGACAGGTCCGTCGTCGCCCGCGACAACAGCTGGCCCGACTGCCACTGATCGTGGAAGGACGGCTGCAGCCGCTGCAGGTGGGCGTACAGGTCGTCCCTGATGGTCTTTTCCATCGACGCGACCGCGCCGGACTGGATCCAGCGGCGGATCAGGTTCAGCAGCGCTTCGGCCGCGCCCAGGCCGACCGCCGCCAGGCTGAGGGGGACCAGCAGGCGCTTGTCGCCGTGCCCGATCGCTCCGTCAATCACGGCCTTGGTCAGCAGCGGGATGGCGATCGCGGCGGCGACCGCGCCGAACGCGGCGGCGAACATGACGATCATCTGGATGCGGAACGGCTCCAGGTAGCCGCGCAGCCGCCACAGCGCCCCGACTGACCGGACCCTGGCGGGGGCGTGCGTGACCCGCAAAGGCGTAACAGGGGGCATTGGCGTGAGGCTAACCGGAGGGGCAAGAAGTTGTCATCTGATTTTTCTCGTAGCGAGCCCGTGGCTACCGGCGAGGCGGACGACGACGATCCGCGGCACCTGCTGCTCACCTCGCCTGGGCGGGATCCGGCCCGGGTTCAGCTCTGAGGGCGATGCGCCGTGAACCCGGGTGACTTCGGGTGGGCCTGCCGGGATAGGGTCTTTGGTTTATGGCCTTTGACGTGAACCGGGTGCGCGCCGCCTACCCGGCCCTGAGCGACGGCTTCGCCTACCTGGACGGCGCGGCGGGAACGCAGGTGCCCACGGCGGTCATCGAGGCGATCGCGGACACCTACCGGTCCGGGATCGGCAACGCCGGGGGCGCGTTCCCCGCCAGCGCGCGCGCCGGTTCCGTGGTCGCCGAGGCCCGCCGTGCCCTCGCGGACCTGACCGGAGGCGAATCCGACGGCGTGATCCTGGGGCCGAACATGACCACGCTCACCTACCGGCTCGCGGACACGCTGTCGCGGCAGTGGGAGCCGGGTGACGAGGTGGTCGTGTCCAGGCTGGATCACGACGCGAACGTCCGGCCCTGGGTGCAGGCCGCGGCGCGGCGCGGCGCCGCGGTGCGGTGGGCTGAAGTCGATATATCGACGACCGAGCTGCCGGCCGCCCAGTACGCCGAGCTGCTGTCCGAGCGCACCCGGCTGGTCGCGGTCACGGCGGCCAGCAACATCGTCGGCACCAGGCCGGACGTGGCGGCCATCGCCGCCGCGGCGCACGCGGCCGGCGCGCTGTGCTACGTGGACGGCGTGCACGCCACCCCGCACGTGCCGGTGGACGTGCGGTCGCTCGGCGCCGACTTCTATGCCACCAGCGCCTACAAGTGGTCCGGACCGCACGTCGGGACCGTCGTGGCCGACCCGGCCTTG
>JASHVM010000705.1:0-4934 GCA_030044595.1 Streptosporangiaceae bacterium | reverse complement strand
TCGTCCACGATCACGTGCCCGTACGCCCAGGACGGGTCGGCCCAGGCCCGTTCGGCCGTGGTGAGCTGCTGGCCCGGGTCGCGGTTCCAGTCCGCGAGGGTGGCGGCGTCGATCCAGTCCACGGGCCTGGCCTGCCCGGCCAGGCTGGTGATCTCGAGCACCTCGCGGGCGTAGCGTTCCTCGGCGCGGCGCTCCCGTTCCGCGGCCCGGCGTCGCCGCCTGTCCGCCGAGTCGTCAGCGCCGAGCAGCTGCGCGGCCTCATCAAGCAGCGGGACGTCCGCCACGGTCCACGCGTCGGGGGCCTCGGGGCGGAGCACCACGGCCCGTTCGGCGTCAGAAAGACCGGGGGCGGCGCGGCGGAGGGCACCTTCCTCGGCCAGCAGCCCAGCCACCAGCCGCTGCGGGGTAAGGAAGGGCCACAGGTCATCGAGCGCGGCCCGGACGGGCGGCTCGTCCCACAGCCGGGCGCGGGCGTAGGGGATGTCCTCCGGGTCCAGGGAGCGGCGCAGGGCGGCCGCCTCCGCCTCTGCGAGCGCGCCGAGCAGCTCGGTGACGAACAGCTTGCGCGCCACGTTGTGGGGCTTGCGCAGCGCGCGGGCGCGGTCGCGGGCGCGCTCGCATGCTTGTCTGGGCACGGTCAGCCGGACGCCGTCGACGGTGACGTCCAGGTCACCGCGCGGGACCTGCTCGCGATTGCGTACCGCCCGGCGCAGCACCGGCACCATCTTCAGGTCGCCCTTGACCACCGCCGCGCCCGGGCTGTCGTCGGGCGCGGCCTTGACGCCGGGGAACAGCTCGGCGACGGAGCTGAGCACCACGTCGGTCTCGCCCAGAGACGGGAGGACCTGGCTGATGTAGCGGAGGAAGGTGGCGTTCGGGCCGATGACGAGGACGCCGCGTCGCTCGAGGGTCCGGCGGTAGGTGTAAAGCAGGTACGCGGCCCGGTGCAGGGCCGCGACCGTCTTGCCGGTGCCCGGGCCGCCCTGCACGACCAGGACGCCCTGCAGGCCGGAGCGTATGACGCGGTCCTGTTCGGCCTGGATGGTGGCGACCACGTCGTGCATCCGGCCGGTGCGGCCCGCGGTGATGCTGGCGATCAGCATCGCCTCGCCGGATAGCGTCTTGCGGTCTTCGTCGGACATCTTGTCCAGGTCGAAGACCTCGTCGTCGACGCCGGTGACGGCGCGGTTCTTCGTGTAAATGTGGCGCCGGCGGATCAGCCCGTTCGGGTCCTTGGGGGTGGCGGCGTAAAACGGGCGGGCCGCGGGCGCGCGCCAGTCGATGAGCCGCGGCTCGTGCTCGTCGTCCCGCAGCCCGATCCGCCCGATGTAGAGCGTTACCGCGGATTCACCGGCGGCGCTTTGCGCAGGGCCGTCGTTCGTCCCGCGGCTTTCGTCGCCGTCGGTCCGGCCGAAGACCAGGCCCGCTTCCACGGAATTCAGCTGGGCCAGCCGCCTGGCCTGCTCGCCCGCGGTGACCTCTCGTTCCACCCTGGCCTGGAACGTCCCGCCCGCGCCCCCGCTGGCCTGGGTCTGAGCCAGCGCTTCGGCGGTCCGGTCGCGGGCCGCATCCAGCAGGCGGTAGAGCATATCCACGTACGCCTGTTCTTGGCCAACGGCACTGGTGGCGGCGGAATTCGCCTGGCGAGACGTCATAATTCGTGATATACTTTCTTTTATTCTTCATGCTATTGTGCTGATCGCCCGGGCGAACAAGTTTAGCAGCTTCCGCGGCTCTTGCCGATTATGAGGCGGCTGCCGGGCATCATGATATCCAGTTTATTGTGTGTGCCGTTCTAGGCGACGTAAACCCAGGCCAGGCACGACCATGCGGGAGCAGGCCGCGGTTACGCAGAACGGCAGGCGGGCCATTCGAGTCACCCGAGGTCCCGGTTCTCGAGCCTGAGTGCGTCAACGCCGAGATCGGTAGTTCCGTGTCGTGGTCGGCCGCGGGCGACGTATGATGTTTGCGCCGCGCGGTTGAGCGGGCTGGTGACCTTCTTTTCGGCGCGGTCAGCATCAGCCTCGACGGGAAGCCCCACGTTGTTGGTCACGCAGACGCTCACGTTCCTGTTCACTGACATCGAGGGGTCCACCGGGATGCTGCAGCGCCTGGGGCCCGCGTACACGGAGGCCCTGACCGCTCACCATCGGCTGATCCGGAGGACCCTGGCCGCGCATGGCGGCGAGGAAATCAGCACCTACGGTGATGCGTTCTTCGCGGTTTTCACCTCGCCGAGCGGGTGCGCGGCCGCGGCCATGGAGATGCAGCGGGCACTGGCTTCGTACGGGTGGCCAGGCGGCGAGAGCGTCCGGGTCCGGATGGGCATCCATTCCGGCGAGGCATCACAGACGGCGGCCGGCCTGGTCGGCCTGGAGGTTCACCGCGCGGCCCGGATCGCGGCGGTGGCGCACGGGGGCCAGGTCGTGGTGTCGGCCGCGACGGCTGCGCTGCTGCATGATTCGTTGCCGGCCGGCCTCCGGCTGAAGGATCTGGGTCGGCATCGGCTGAAGGACTTGAGCAGGCCCGAGCAGATCTTCCAGCTGGAGGCCGCAGGGCTGGCTGCGGATTTTCCGCCGCTGCGGTCGCTGGACAACCCCAGGCTGCGCAACAACCTGCCAGTGCAGGTGTCCAGTTTCGTCGGTCGCGACGCCGAGCTGGCCCAGGTACGGCGGCTCGTCGCCGACTCGCGGCTGGTCACGCTGACCGGATCAGGCGGGGCGGGCAAGACCCGGCTGGGGCTGCAGGTCGCAGCCGCGCTGCCGGATGAGTTCGGGGACGGGGTGTGGTTTGCTGACCTGGCCCCGTTGCAGGATCCGGATCTGGTCGCGGTGACCGTGGCGAACGTGCTGGACGTACAGGAGGAGCCGGGCCGCCCGGTCGTCGACACGCTGGTCGAGGCGGTCGGCCAGGGTCACCTGCTGGTGCTGCTGGACAATTGCGAGCATGTCCTCGGCGCGTGCGCCGAGCTGGCCGATGCGCTGCTGCGGAGGTGCCCGAACCTGGTGCTGCTAGCGACCAGCCGCGAGCCGCTGGCCGTCGACGGCGAGTACGTGCACCGGGTGCCGCCGATGGCCACTCCGGGCGAAGGCGACGACGCCGAGGCGATCCGGGCCAGTGAGGCGGTGCTGCTGTTCGCCGACCGGGCCGGCCGGCACGGAGTGCGGCTGGGCTGGGATGAGCGGACCGCCACGGTAGTAGGCCGGGTCTGTCGGCGGCTTGATGGCGTGCCGCTGGCCATCGAGCTCGCCGCGGCCCGGCTGAGGGCGATGTCGGTGACCGAGCTGGATGCCCGGCTGGACCAGCGGTTGTCCTTGTTGACCGGCGGGTCGCGGGCGGCGCTGCCGCGGCATCAGACGCTGCGGGCCATGGTGGACTGGTCCTGGGAGCTCCTGGACGGCGCCGAGCAGGCCATACTGGCCCGGCTATCGGTATTCGCCGGAGGGTTCGACCTGGCCGCCGCTGAGGCGGTCGCCGCGGGCGAGCTGGCGACCGCGAAGGTCGTGGGGTACCTGGGCGCCCTGGTGGACAAGAACCTGGTGCAGTTCGATAACACCGGCGCCGTGCTGGTCCGGTACCGGCTGCTGGAGACCATCCGGCAGTACGCGGCCGACCAGCTCCAGGCGCAGGGCGCGGGGGCGACCGACACCGCCCGGATCGCCCACCGCGACCACTACTTGGAGCTAGCCGAAACGGCCGCCCCGCAGCTGGTCGCGTCTGACCAGGCCCAGTGGCTGGACCGGCTCGATGCCGAGCTGGGCAATCTGCGGGCTGCGATCGCCTTGAGCCTGACCCAGACCGACCCTGCTCCCGGCCTACGGCTGGCCGCATCGCTGCGTGTGTTCTGGAAGACCCGCGGGCACGCCGCGGAGGGAGCCGACGTGCTGCAGGCACTGCTTGCTGCGCCGGCCGCGCAGGAGAAGACGCTCACTCGCGCCCGGGCCCTGACCGCAGCCGCCCGCCTCCTCGAGCAGGCCGGCGCCGCCGAGGAATACTGCGAGGAGGCACTGGATATCGCCCGCGCCGCCGGGGACGACTACCTCACCGCCGACCTGCTGCAGGTCCGTGCCTTCATCCTGCTGCGCCAGGGCCAGCAGGACGCCGCGCTGCCACTGATCGAGCTGGGCCTGGACCTGGCCTGCCGCCTCGGCGAACCCCACCTGGTCGCGCGGCTGCTGTCCATCCGTTCGCACGCCCTGAACGTCCGGAAGGACCGTGCGGGCGCGGCCCGCGATGCCGCCGAGTCGCTTCGGCTGTTCCGCCAGGCCGGTGACCGGCTGCAGGTGGGAGCGATGCTCGGCAATCTCGGCAATACCGAGCTGTCGATGGGCGACCTGGATTCCGCCCGCAGCCACTTGGTCGAGTCGCTGGACCTCTTGCGGGCGCTGAACGACCGCCATGGCATGGCCTACGAGACCTTTAACCTCGGCCTGGCCGAGTACCTCGGAGGCTCAACGGAGGCGGCCGAAAGCCTGTTCGCCGAATCGTTCGACCTGGCCCGGCACGCCCGGATGAGAGCGCAAGCAGCCTATGCGCTGATCGGGCTGGCCATGGCCGGCTTCCGGGCCGGCCCGGGCCGGTGCGCTCGGCTGCACGGCGCGGCTGACCAGGCCCTCGCGGGGCTGGGCCACGCCCTCGAGCCGCTGGAAGGCTGGCTGGCCGGGATCGACCGCCAGCGCCTGCGCGCCACGATGGGCACCGAGGCCTACGAGGCTGAATACGCCGCAGGACGCACCCTGACCACAGAACAGATCGTGGACCTCGCGCTCGGCGACCCAACCCGGCCGTCTGAGGAGAAGCCTCGGTAGCCCACCCGGTTTCTCCCGCACGCCCACCCTAGGATGTAGGGGCACGACCTTGGGAGGAGCGCAGACATGCCGGGAACCGAACGGGTGCAGATCACCGGGCCGTATGGTGATCGTTACGACGAGATC
>JASHVM010000704.1:0-6607 GCA_030044595.1 Streptosporangiaceae bacterium | reverse complement strand
GCGGTCACGACCACCATCGGCGTCGCGGCTGACATGCACCAGGGCGTCATGGACCGGCTCCGCACGCTGCCGATCGCCAAGTCCTCCGTCGTCACCGGCCACGTGATCGCCGACCTGGCGCGCAGCCTGATCGGCCTGGCTGCCACCGTTGCCGTCGGCTACGCGGTCGGGTTCCGCCCGTCCGCCGGCCCTGGCGGCTGGGCAGCAGCCGTCGCCGTGATCTTGCTGCTGACGTTCGCCCTGTCCTGGATCGCCGCGGTGATCGGCCTGCTTGGCACGAGCCTGGAGGCGGCCCAGCAACTCGCCGCGATCGTCGTCATCCCGGTCTTCCTCTCCAGCGCGCTGGTCCCCACCGCCACGATGCCGTCCTGGCTACGCGTGGTCACCGCCAACCAGCCCATCACCCAGGCCATCGACACGCTCCGCGCCCTCCTGGCGGGCCAGCCGCCCGGCAGCCACCTGTGGCTAGCTCTCGCCGAACTGGCCGGGGTCGCCGCGGTCGCGTTCACCCTGGCCACGGCCTTGTTCCGGCGGCAGGCCGGGAGCGCTTGAGCCCCGGGCAGACCGGGCCGGCAGGCTGCCGCCCGGTTCATCAGCATGGACACCCTGGCATCCGGGCACGCAACCGCCAGCCAGCACCGACTGGGCCAAGCCGATCGCGACCACGGAGCAGACACTGCGGCTGCACCGTCACAAGCCCGGCACTGTTATCCACGGCTACCGGCTGCGCCCAGTGCCGCTGTCAGTGATGTCGCGGCTGCGGAGGCGGCCCTGGGCGCCGCCTTCCTGGCGGAGTCGCGGCCGGAATTGGACGATCTGCAGGCTTATCCGCCGGACGGGACGCAGCTGGTCATGCGCGCCTAGTCGGCGATCGCGCCGATGGGGTACTGCGAGGTGTCACGTTCAGTGATTGCCAAGGCGACTGCAGGATGCGCGGTGCCGCCATTCAGGCTCGCCAGCCTCCGCCGTCGGTCAGTACCCGGTGTGCAATTGCTCGCACCTGGAACCTATCGGACTATCCAGGTGACGCGAAGAACTCCAGGGCGATGTTGTCCGGGTCTCTGAACGACAAGCCCGACCCATACGGCGCATCGATGATACCGCCGTGGGCGATCCCGAGTGAGTTCAGGCGCGTTGCCCACTGTTCAAGCTCGGCCCGGTCCGCACAGCCGAACGCCACGTGATCAAGGCCCGGCCGCAGCTCGTCGAACGGCTCTGCACTCGACGGGGTGGCATGCTGGTGAATGCCGAACAGCGTGCCGCCAAGAAGCCACACGACGTGGTGGAACGGGCCGGTGTCCTCGTCGAGCACCGGGTCGACACCGAACAAGCGCCGATACCAGGGCCGGCTCCGGTCAAGGTCGGTGACCGTCACGGCGACATGGGTGATCGCGGGAAACTCAGACATCACTCCCCCAACTCGCTCGGCCCATACTCTACTAGGCGGGTCGTCGCTGTGCTGGGCTACTTCTGCCTCTGCCGCACCGAGGTACCCGCCGATCGCCCGGGTCCTGGGCGTCCAGAACGCCGGGCCTCAGGCCCGTCACCGCGCCCGAGCCGGCCCGGGCGTAGTCGGCCAGGAACCGGATGACACTCTGTAACTACCGCCACTCGGAGCAAGCGCGCAAGTAGCCGCCGTTATGGCGTTTCGGGCAGCATACGCAGGCTAGTCCGCTGTCCGCCCGTAACTGGCTTATCTGCGCCGACCCGTCAGCCAGTCCGGCGGCGGTGGCTCTAGTTGCTGACTAGGACTGACTGGTGCAGGTAGCGGGTCCCGGTGGCCTCCTGGAGCAGGAAGTCGGCCAGGTCGTCGCGTGAGGTGGCGGTCATGCCCACTTTGTCGCCCTGCCCGGTACCGGTGCGGACCTTGAGCTTGCCCGCGGCCGGCTTGTCGACGGGACGGGCTACCGCGACGATCGTCCAGCCCAGGCCAGAGGACCGGACCGCCTCGCCCGCGCCGGCCGATTCCGCGGTGAACACCCGCGTGCCCGGCAGCGCCTTGATGAGCCCGAAGACTACAGCGAAGGTACGGTTCCACGTGTGGTGAGGCAAGGCGATGCTGGGTCCCCAGCAGTAGACGAGCCTGCGGACGCCCTGGTCCTGCATCGCGGTCACGATCGTGCGGGTGCCGGAGGCGATCGGCAGGTCCGCTGACCCGCCGAACACCGGCTGGGACAAGACGGCGACCACGGCGTCGGCGCCGCCGACGGCGGCCCTGATCGCGGCGGGGTCCGACGGCTGCCCGGTGACCACCTGCAGGCGTTCGCTGGCGGCCGGGAGCTTGCCGGGGTTACGGACGTAGGCGACGACGCATGGCCGGCCGCGAGGGCTTTGCCGGCCAGGAGCCGGCCGGTTCCGCCGCTGGCACCGAATATGACCAGTCTCACTGAGCCTCCTTGCTGATCAACAGGGATGTGTCAGGGCCGGCGGGACGCCCGCCGCGCGACCCGGTCCCGGGCCGTTCGCGGCGTGGTCGCGCTGAGCCGGGCCGGGCGGGCCGGCCCGGTGATGCGGCTCGCGCTGTCACTGGTCACCGGCGAGTCCTGTCATGCGGGCGCTGCGCTGCCACAGGTCGTTCATGACGTCGTCGCGCAGGGCGAGCACGGCCGGGTCCGGCCAGGTGAGCCGCCGCCGGACCAGGGACGCGTACAGGCGACCTTCGGGCGGGGCGGTTCCCCCCAGGGCCAGGCTGGCGAGTTCCTGCCCGGCTTGCTCGACGGTGGCGGTCCGCATGACCGGGCGCAGCGCCCGCAGGGCCCACCGCAGCGGGCGGGCCCACCAGGGCCACCGCTGGACCAGCGAGGTGCCCGGGGTGAAGCCGGGGTTGTAGGCGATCACCCGCCACCCCTGTTCCCGGGCCTCTGGTGTCTGCGCGAGGTACCGGGCGGTGAGCGGGTTGCACAGCTTGGAGGCGGAGTAGGCGCGGAACCCGTCGAGGAACCCGGTCTTGCGGCTGCCGTCGGGTGCGCCAGGCGCTCGGGGTCGAGGTGGCGCGGGGCCAGCGGGTTGGTGCGGGGGTCGTGGGTGTCGCTGGTGGTGATGACGATGGTTGCGCCGTGCGCCAGGTGCGGCATGAGCAGCCGGATTAGCAGGTAGTGGGCCAGGTGGTTGACGGCGAAGGTCGTCTCGAACCCGTCGGCGGTGCGCGTGCCGGTGTTGCCGTACTGGGTGCCGGCGTTCAGTACGAGGATGTCGGCCGGCGCGTCGGTCAGCGATTCGAGCACGGCGGCGGCGAACTGCCGGACGCTGTCGAGCCGGGCGAGGTCCAGCGGCAGCGGCTGTCCCGGGTCGGCGTACCGGGACCGCGCCCCGAGGATCAGGCGTATGCCCGGTTCGGCGGCGATGCGGTGCGCGGCCGGGCGGCCGAGACCGGAGGTCCCGCCCGTCATGACGACGCTGATCGCGCCGCTCCCCGGCTCCCCGTCCTCGTACCGGCCTGGCCCGGTACCGTCACGGCCGGTCATGGCCGGCCGGGAGTGACGGCATGCCCGGCGTAGCGCCGGGGCCGCTGCCTATCCGGCCCCGCATCGATGCGTACTGGTTCGGTCATACCAGCCTCCTCCTGATGTAAGAGTTGCCTCGGGTCGCGTTAGCCGAGGGCCTCATCCGAAAGTGACGGCGTGCTTGCCCTGCTTGTGGCTGGAGCCGAATGCGTCCAGCGCGGCGGGGACGTCTTCGAGCCCATGGGTTGCCTGGATGGGGATGCGGACGGTGCCGGAGGACAGCAAGGCGCTGACGCGCTCCAGGTTCTCCGGCGTCGGCATGGCCGAGATGTTGGCGCGGCCCGGTCCCTCGTCAGCGGCCCGCAGCGCAGAGGCGGCGAGCCCGCCGGGCGTGAGGACCGCGGCGCAGTGCCCGAAGCCGTCGGGTGAGTAGGACACCAGGTCGATCAGCGCGTCGACCCACGTCCCCTGCAGGCTCGAGGCCAGGCCGGCGTCACGGCCGATGACCCGGCTGACGCCGAGGTCGCGCAGATAAGCCTCGTCACCGGGGCGGGCCGGAGCGATCACGGTCGCGCCGGCCGTCGCTGCGAGCTGCACGGCGACGGTGCCCACCCCACCGGTCGCGCCGACCACAAGGACGCTCTGACCAGGGCGGGGCTGGACGGCGTCGACGGCCGCCATCGCCGTGAGGACGGCGAGCGGCGCGGCGCCGGCCGCCTCCAGCGGGACCCCGTCCGGGACGCGCGCCAGGAACTGGGCGCCGGGCAGCACGATCCGCTCCGCCCACGTCCCGGCGTGCACCGCCGGGCCCCACGGCGGCACGAACCCGTACACCAGGTCCCCCGCCGAAAAGCCCGTCACCTGCGGGCCGGCCGCCTCGACGGTCCCGGCGAAGTCCCGGCCCAGCACGACCGGGAACTCGTAGTCGGCGATCCCCTTCAGGGCGCCGTCGACGATCGACTGGTCGACTGGGTTCAGCGACGAGGCACGGACCCGCACCACCACGTCACCCGGCCCGGCGGCCGGCTCGGCAACGTCGTCCCGGAACCCGGCCTTGGCGCCGAACGAGTCGAATGTCACTGCCTTCATGGCGATTCCTCCTGGGTAGACCACCGCACGCAGCGCGGACAGATACCGTAAACGGCGGATACTCTCCGCTTATTTCCCTGAGGCTAGCACAGGCGGGCCGCTAAGCGGACACCAGCCGCCGGTTACGAGGTGGTACGGTTACCGGTGAGATGACCCGGACCAGCCCTCCCCGCCTTCGCGCGGACGCACGGCGCAACCGTGACACGCTCGTCGCGACGGCCCGCGCGCTGTTCGCCGAGCGCGGCCTGGACGTCCCGGCCGATGAGATCGCCCGGCGCGCCGGCGTCGGCACTGGCACGCTCTACCGGCACTTCGCCACCCGCGAGGACCTCGTCACCGCCGTGTTCCTCGGCCAGGTGGCCGAGAACGTCGCCGCCGTGGAGCGGGCGCTGCAGGACGACGACCCCTGGCGCGGGTTCGCCCGCTACGTGCGCGCGACGGCCCTGTCGCAGGCCACCGACCGGGCCATGGCCGACCTGGTCGCGATCGGCCACCCCGGCCGCGAGCTGCGCGCCCTGCAGGCCCGTGGCTACCGGGCCTTCAGCCAGCTCGTGGCCCGCGCCCAGGCCGCCGGGAGCTTGCGCGCGGACTTCACCCCGGAGGACCTCATCCTGCTGTACATGGCAGTGGCCGGCATCACCCGGTACGCCGGGCCGAGCGCGCCCGCCGCGGTCGAGCGGTTCATCGCGCTGGCCCTCGACGGCTACCGCGCCCAGGCCGCCACCCCGGCACCGCCGCCCGTGTCACAGAGGACCATGGCACTGCGCGTGCGGCAGGCAAGCCGCAGCGAGCGCGCTTCGGCCACCTCGGCAGAACCTCGGCGCCCTGAGATGCCCCGCGCTGCCGGCCCCGGGCCGGCCGCGCCGCGCTAAGTGGCAGCGGCGGGGAAGTCCGGCCTGTCATCAGTGCCGGCCCGGCGGCGCTCACCGGGGGGCGGCCGGCTGGGCGACAGGGCCTTCTGGGTCTGCTCCTCAGTGGGCGCGGGCACGGGCAGCGGCCCGGGGGCAGCGGCCTCAGATCGGATTCCGTCGAGGAAGATCGCCAGGTAGCGGCGGTACAGCCCGGGGGCCACGTCCCGGGTGGCGTCTATGATCGCGTCCAGGGCGAGCTGCAGGAAGACGATGTCGGTGCCGGCCAGGCCCTCGCGCAGGCTGCCCTGCCGGTGGGCGCGCTCGATCAGCAGGTTGAGCACCGGGCCGATGCGCTCGCTGGCCTCGGTGACGCGGTGCTGCCCCAGGGAGGGATGGTTAATGATGTCGGTAAGGCCCCGGTCCTTCACTTGCAGCTGCAGGATCTGCTCCAGGTAGGTAACCAGACCCCGCCAGGGGTCGGGCTCGGCCAGGGCGTGCTCGCCTATCGCCGCGACCTCCGCCAGGCGCTGCTCGAACAGCGCGTCGATCACTTCTTCCTTGTTGGCGAAGCGCCGGTAGGCGGTGCCGACGCCGACGCCGGCGTGGCGGGCGATGTCGTTGAGGGTCACCTGCAGCCCGCGCTCGGCGAACAGCTCCGCGGCGGCCTGCAGCAGGCGGCGCCGGTTGGCCTCGGCATCCTTGCGCAGCGGGCGCGCCCCAGCATCGGTCATGGGCCCACGGTACCAGAAGCGGATAGACAGTATCCGGTTGGAGTGCTAGAGTGAAGACAAGCGGATATCGGCTATCCGTATATACGGTGCCTCACCATGACAGACGGCACCGCAGCCGCGCACCGATCAGCCAAGGAGAAGCCTCATGCCTGCCGAAGTCGTCGTCATCATTGGCGCTGGGGGCATCGGCCAGGCCATCGCCCGCCGGCAGGGCGCCGGCCGGACCGTCCTGCTCGCCGATCACAGCCAGCCCGTCCTGGACGCCGCCAGGAGGAACCTGGAGGACGGCGGGCACGCGGTGTCCGCCCGCCATGTCGATGTCTCCTCCCGCGAGTCAGTCCACGCCCTAGCCCGGGCCGCGGCCCAGCTCGGTACCGTGGTCAACGTCGTCAACACCGCTGGCCTGTCCCCCGTCCAGGCACCGCCTGCGGCGATCCTCGCCGTCGACCTGGTCGGCACCGCCCTGGTCTTCGAGGAGTTCGAGGCCGTCATC
>JASHVM010000703.1:0-3845 GCA_030044595.1 Streptosporangiaceae bacterium | reverse complement strand
CTGGACGCAAGCCTGACCCGGGCCAGCGACGACATCGCGCACACCCGCGCCCGCCTGCTCGCCTTGTCGCCCGCATCGACGCTGCGCCGCGGGTACGCGATCGTGCAGCACACGGGCGACGGCGTGGTCCGCGGCGCGGCCGAAGTCGCGCCCGGCGAGACGCTGACCGTCCGGTTCGCGGCCGATCAGCTCACCGTGCGCGCGTGCGAGGACACAGGTGGCGGATAGGGTTGATGGCGTGACAGACGGCGGTGCCGGCGCGGCAGCCCAGGAGGCGCTGTCCTACGAGCAGGCCAGGGACAAGCTGGCCGCGGTGGTCAAGCGCCTCGAGGCGGGCGGCCTGACCCTAGAGCAGTCGCTTGAGCTGTGGGAACGCGGCGAGCGGCTGGCGGCGGTATGCGGCGAGTGGCTCGACGGCGCCCGCGCCAGGCTCGCCGCCGCGATGGCCAAGCGCGACGAGGGCGAGCAGGCTCCGGCCGAGGACGACGCGCCCTTCTGATCTGCTTCGCCCGTGCCGACGGCCGTTTGCCGGTCCTTTCGCTGGGCAGGCCCAGCAGCGAGGTGGGCGCGATGAATCCAGCCGAGAAGGCCATCAGGGCGGTAGATGGCACGCAGCGGCGCTTTACCCTCACGGCATTCATCTTCGGGGTGGTCAAGAAATTCGGTGACGACAACGGCGGCGTGCTGGTCGCCAACCTCGCGTATTCCGCTTTCATCGCGCTGTTCCCGCTGCTGCTGGTGCTGGTGACGATCCTCGGCCTTGTCGCCTCGGTCGACCCCACGTTCAAGGCCGATGTCCTCAAGGCGGTGGCAGGTCAGGTACCGGTGATTGGCAACGACCTGATCGAGATGCACCAGCTCCAGCGCGCGAGCATGATCGGGCTGATCGTCGGGCTGCTCGTCCTGGTCTGGGGCGCGACCGGCTTGGCGCAGGCCGGCCTGTTCACCATGGCGCAGGTGTGGAACCTGCCGGGGCCGGCCCGGCCGGGCTACGTGCAGCGGCTGGGACGCGCGGTGCTCTTCCTGGCCCTGCTCGGCGGCGGCGTGATCGTCACCACGGGGCTGGCCAGCCTCACCACTTACCTGCCCGACGGGCTTCCGTTCAAGATCCTGATCGAGGTGGTGACCGCGGCGTTCAGCTTCGGCATGTACCTCGGCTCCTTCCGCGCGCTGACCCCGAAGGGAGTGCCGACCGGCAAGCTGATCCCCGGCGCGATAACCGGCGGCATCCTGTACACGGTGCTGCAGGTCCTCGGGGCCTGGGTGGTGCACCATTACCTGCACAGCGACTCGGTCTACGGCTACTTCGCGACGGTGCTCGGCCTGATCGCCTGGATCTACCTGGCGGTGGAGATCACCGTGTACAGCGCGGAGATCAACGTGGTGCTGGCGCGGCGGCTGTGGCCGCGGGCCATCGTCCAGCCGCCGCTGACCGAAGCCGACCGGGCCAGCATGGCGCTGCAGGCGCTGCAGAACCAGCGGCGCCCCGAACAGCAGATCCGGGTCACGTTCGACGACCGCGAACCCGACGCCGACGTGCCGGCCAGGACGCCGCAGACGCCGGATGAGGTCGCGCCGCCGGCGAAGGCGCAGGTGCCCGGGCCGCGCAGCCCCGTAGGCCCGAGGTCAAGCGGCGACCGGGCCGGGCAAAGCGGCTAGATTCACGCGGCCTTCCGTTGCGTTGTGCCGCCGGCGACCACCAGCACTGTCATCCCCGCCGGGCTCCGCCTCAGCGGCCGCTGCATAGGATCGCTACAGGGCCGAGCGGGAAGGACACCAGCGATGACCGCGGAGCAGCAGGCACACGAGCCGGCCAGCCACGCCCCCGACCGCAACCTGGCGCTTGAGCTGGCCAGGGTGACCGAGGCCGGGGCGATGGCGGCCGCCAGGTGGGTAGGCCGCGGCGACAAGAACGGCGCTGACGGGGCCGCCGTGAACGCGATGCGGATGCTGATCAACTCGGTGTCGATGCGCGGCGTGGTGGTCATCGGCGAGGGCGAGAAGGACCACGCGCCGATGCTCTACAACGGCGAGGAGGTCGGCGACAGCACCGGCCCCGCCTGCGACGTGGCGGTGGATCCGATCGACGGGACGCGGCTGACCGCGAACGGCATGCCGAACGCGATCTCGGTGCTGGCGGTGGCCGGCCGGGGCTCGATGTATGACCCGTCCGCGGTGTTCTACATGTCGAAGCTGGCCACCGGCCCGGCCGCGGCCGACGTGGTGGACATCACCGCGCCGCCGGCGGCCAATGTCGCCGCCGTGGCCAAGGCCAAGGGAGAGTCGCCGCAGGACGTTACCGTGGTCATCCTGGACCGGCCGAGGCACGCCGAGCTGATCACCCAGGTCCGCGAGACAGGAGCCAGGATCCACCTGATCACCGACGGCGACGTGGCCGGCGCGATCATGGCGGCCCGCGAGGGCACCGGCATCGACCTGCTGCTCGGCATCGGCGGCACGCCCGAGGGAATCATCGCCGCGTGCGCGCTCAAGTGCCTGGGCGGGATCATCCAGGGCCAGCTCACTCCGCGCGACGAAGCCGAACGGCGCCGCGCCCTCGACGCCGGGCACGACCTGGACCGCGTGCTGACCACCGATGACCTGGTGGCCTCGGACGACGTGTTCTTCGCCGCCACCGGGATCACCGACGGCGAGCTGATGGAAGGGGTCAGGTACCGGGCCGGCGGCGCGTCGACGCACTCGCTGGTGATGCGGTCACGGTCGGGCACCATCCGCAGCATCAAGAGCGAGCATCAGCTGTGGAAGCTGCGCGTCTACTCGTCGGTCAACTTCGGCTGAACAGGCGGAAACGCCGGCTCTTGGGCGGCGTGCGTACGATCACCTCGCCGCCGAAAACCACCGCCTTCACCTCTATCACGGGCGCGTCGGGAACGGCGCGCGGCGTGGCGCCGCGCTTCCGGCCCAATACCAGGTGCCCGGTCACGACCACGGACACGCCGTCCGGCACGATCAGCCGCAGCCGGCCGCCGACCACGGTCGCGAACAGCCGCACGTGCCGGGCCTGCAGTATGGCCTGGGTGAAGTCGACGTCCACCTCGCCGAACATCGCGGTCACCGTGACGCTTTCCGGCACCACCCAGCGGCCGTCCCGCCGCGCCGGGCCGAAGATGCCGCTGATCACCCGGCCGCCATCGAGGCGCACCGGCTGCGCGGACGGAGCAGCCAGGTCCGCCGTCAGTTCCGCGAGTTCGCCGAGCGTCCGGGCCGAGCACGCGCGTTGAACCCGTTCCAGGTGCTCGTCCGTGGTGAGCCGTCCGTCGCCCATCGCCTCGCCGAGCATGGCCAGCACCCGGTCCCGGTCCGCGTCGGACGCACGCAAGTCACGCGGTGCCGACCGTGGGCTCATACGCCGAAAATACCGTGTCCCGCCAGGTTGGGCATGTCCGGCGTCGGCTGTACGGACCAGGGTGGAACGTGCTACCCATTGGTGCATGACAGACGGAACGATCGAAGAGGTACTGGACCGGACCAGCCGGGAGCAGATTCGCCTGGTCCGTTTCCTGTACGCCGACCACGGCGGGATCATCCGCGGCAAGGCCGCCGGCACGGCGCGGCTGCGGGAGCGCATGGCCAGCGGCATCGGGCACACGGTGGCGATGATGGCGATGTCCATGCTCGATCAGCTGCAGCCGGTGGCCGGGATGGGCCCGGTCGGCGAGATCCGGATCGTGCCCGACCCGGCCACGTTCGTCCCGCTCCCCTACGCGCCGGGCGCGGCCGCGATGCTGGCGGACCTGGTGCAGCCCGACGGGTCGCCGTGGGACGCGTGCCCGCGCACTTTCCTGAAGCAGGCCATTACCGAGCTGGCCGCCGAGGGATACGCG
>JASHVM010000702.1:0-9420 GCA_030044595.1 Streptosporangiaceae bacterium | reverse complement strand
GGCCGCAGCGCCGAACAGCGCGTCGCGCTGGACCTGCTACTGGACCAGGAGATCGGCATCGTCTCGCTCGGCGGCCGGGCCGGCACGGGCAAGTCCGCGCTGGCGCTGTGCGCCGGGCTCGAGGCCGTCATGGAGCGCCGGCAGCACAGGAAGGTCATCGTGTTCCGGCCGCTGTACGCGGTCGGCGGCCAGGAACTCGGCTACCTGCCGGGTTCGGAAGCCGACAAGATGAGCCCGTGGGCCCAGGCCGTCTACGACACCCTCTCGGCGGTCACCACGCAGGATGTCATCGACGAGGTCCTGGCCAGGGACATGTTCGAGGTTCTTCCGCTCACCCACATCAGGGGCCGGTCGCTGCACGACGCGTTCGTGATCGTGGACGAGGCGCAGTCCCTCGAGCGAGGCGTCCTGCTCACCGTGCTGTCCAGGATCGGCTCCGGATCCAGGGTGGTCCTCACCCACGACATCGCGCAGCGCGACAACCTCAGGGTCGGCAGGCACGACGGGGTGATCGCCGTGATCGAGAAACTCAAGGGCCACCCGCTGTTCGCGCACGTCACCCTGGTCCGCTCCGAACGCTCCCCGATCGCCGCCCTGGTCACCGAGATGCTGGAGGATTCCGGCCTGTAGCGAGGCCACCAAGGCGCCGGCTGCGGTACGGTGGCCAGCGTCATGGAATACCCACCTGTCTCTGTAGTGATGCCGGTCAAGAACGAGGAACGGCATCTGGCGGAGTCCGTGCGGCACGCGCTCGGCCAGGACTACCCGGGGCAGCTCGAGCTGGTGCTCGCCGTCGGGCCGGGCACGGACCGGACCGAGCAGATCGCGCGGCAGCTGGCCGCCGCCGAGCCCAGGATCACGGTCGTCGCCAATCCGAGCGGGAAGATCCCGGCGGCCCTCAACCTCGCCGCCCGGACGGCACGGCACGAGGTCATCGCCCGGATCGACGGGCACGCGCTGTTTCCGCCCAGCTACCTCAAGACCGCGGTCGCGATCTTGCACCAGACCGGCGCGGCCGACGTGGGCGGAGTCATGGCGGCCGAGGGCGTAACCCCGTTCGAGCAGGCCGTGGCCTGGGGCATGACATCCAGGGCGGGGGTCGGCTCGGCCGGGTGGCATACCGGCGGCGTGGCCGGGCCCGCGGACAGCGTCTACCTCGGCGTCTACCGCCGGGAGGCGATCGAGCAGGCCGGCGGCTGGGACGAGGAGATGCTTCGCGCGGAGGACTGGGAGCTGAACTACCGCATCCGGGGGCGCGGCGGCCTGGTCTGGTTCAGCCCCGAGCTTCGCGTCACCTACCGGCCGCGGACCAGCCTGCGCGAGCTCGGTTCGCAGTACTTCCACTACGGCCGCTGGCGCCGGGTGGTCGTCCGCGAGCACCCGGAAACGGCCAATTTCCGCTACCTGGCGCCGCCCGCCGCCGCGGGGCTGGTCGCGGCCGGGCTAGCGGCCGGGCTGGCCGGGCTGGTCGGCGTCGCCGTCGGCACGCCGCCTGCAGGGCGCTGGCTGGCCGCGGGATTCGTGATCCCGGTCACGTACCTGGCTGGGATCGCGGCCGTCGGCGCCTGGCTCACCCGGGGCCTGCCCGCCGGAGTGCGGGCCCGCGTGCCCCTGGTCCTCGGGGTCATGCATATGTGCTGGGGCGCCGGGTTCCTGACCAGCCCGAGGAGGTTGCACCGCCCCCCCGGGCGGGAAACCGGCGTCCGTTCGGACGAAGAGAAAAAGCAGGCTGCGGAGAGAGCAGCCGTCCTGGGGAGAGACTGAGCCATGGAATTCGACCTCCCCGGGCTGCTCGCGGCTCATCGCGAGGACGGATACGAGCTGTACGGCCGGTACCTCAACCCGCAGCAGCCGCGGGTGCTGCACGCGATCGGCTTCGACAAGATCTACGAGCGGGCCGAGGGAGCGTACCTGTACGACACCGACGGCCACCAGTACGCCGATTTCCTGGCCGGCTTCGGCGTGTTCGCCGCGGGGCGCAACCACCCGGTGATCCGCCAGGCGCTGCACGACGCGCTCGACCTCCAGCTCGCCGACTGGACGCAGTTCGACTGCGGGCCGCTGCCGGGCCTGCTGGCCGAGCGGCTGCTCGCCAAGGCGCCGGGGCTGGACCGGGTGTTCTTCTGCAACAGCGGCACCGAGGCGGTCGAGTCCGCGCTGAAGTTCGCCAGGTTCGCGACCGGGCGCGGCCGCGTCATCTACTGCGATCACGCCTTCCACGGGCTGACCACCGGATCGCTGTCCGTCAACGGCTCGGCCGAGTTCCGCGAGGGGTTCGGCCCGCTGCTGCCCGACGCGTCCGTCCCGCTTGGCGACCTGGACGCGCTCGCCGCCGAGCTGCGCCGGGGGGACGTGGCGGCGCTGATCATCGAGCCGGTCCAGGGCAAGGGCGTGCACATGGCGCCGCCGGGATTCCTGACCGCGGCGGCCGAGCTGCTACACGACCACGGCGCGCTACTTATCTGCGACGAGGTGCAGAGCGGGTTCGGCCGCACCGGCAAGTTCTTCGCCTACCAGCACGAGGAGGTCGTGCCGGACATCGTCACCGTCGCCAAGGCGCTCTCCGGCGGGTTCGTGCCGGTCGGCGCGATGCTGGCCAAGGGCTGGATCTTCGAGAAGGTCTACTCCTCGATGGACCGGGTCATGGTGCACAGCACCACGTTCAAGGGCGGCGTGCTGGCCATGGCGGCCGGCCTGGCCACGCTGGCCGTGCTGGAGGAGGAAGGCCTGGTGGAGAACGCGGCGCGGACCGGGGAAGCCTTGCGCGCCGCGCTGACCTCGATGGCCGAGCGCTACGAGGTGCTGGCCGACGTACGCGGGCGCGGGCTGATGATCGGGCTTGAGTTCGACAAGCCGTCCTCGCTGCGCGCCCGGGCCAGCTGGAACATGCTGCAGAAGGCCCGGGTGGGCCTGTTCGCGCAGATGGTGGTGGTCGCGCTGTTCCAGCGGCACCGCATCCTCACCCAGGTGTCGGGTGATCACATGGAAGTGATCAAGCTGATCCCGCCGCTGATGATCGGCGACACCGAGGTGAAGCTGTTCACCGAGGCGTTCGGCGAGGTGATGGAGGACGCCAGCCACGGCAGCGGGCTGATCTGGGAGTTCGGCCGGACCCTGGTCAAGCAGGCCGTCCGCGGCTAGCCGGTGAGCAGGGCTTCGGCGACCGCGAGGTCCTGCGGGTAGGTGATCTTGATGTTGCGCTCGCTGCCCGGGACGATGTGCACGTCGACGTCAGGCAGGTAGCGGAGCACGACGCCGCAGTCGTCGGTGGGAGCAAACTCAGGATCGGCGGCGGCCAGCTCGTGGGCGCGGGCGATCACGTCCAGCCGGAAGCACTGCGGGGTCTGGCAGCGCAGCAGCGATTCCCGCCGCGGCATCGACTGCATCACGCCGTTGTCGGTCATCACGATGGTGTCCGAGGCGGGCACCGCGACCCCCGCCGCCTGGTGCTCGCGCAGGGCAGCGACGCAGTCGGCGATGATCCGCTGGTCCACCAGCGGGCGCGCGGCGTCATGCAGCAGCACGCCGAAGTCGGACGGCTCGCCGGCCAGCGCCGCGAGCCCGGCGGCGGGAGGCTCGGGCAGGCCTGGGACGCCGGCGATCGCGGCCAGGGCCGCACGGGTCGAGTCCGGGCGGGTCACGCCGCCGTCGATGACCGCCGTGACCTTGCGGTATCCGCCATCGGCCAGCATCGCTGCGACCTGCTCGGTGTAGCCGCGCGCCATGACAACGAGGATCTCGTCCACGCCCGGCGCCTGCTCGAAGGCGGCCACGCAGTGCTCGACCAGCGTCCGGCCGCACAGCGCCAGCAGCTGCTTCGGCAGCGGCCCGCCGATCCGCTGGCCCGTGCCGCCGCCGAGCACCACAGCGACCATCCGCATGCTCGGGACTCTATCCGGCCTCACGCCGTGCGCGGGACCGACCGCTGCGGCGCTGCTGCTTCCCCGGGCCAGGAGGTCAAGGGGCCGGCGCCCGGTACGGCCTGGCCCCGGCCGTTGACCGTCTGGCGCTGCGGCTAACCTTGCGTCGTGGCGACGATCCTGTTCATGCCGGAGAGCGCATACGGGCCCACCAACAACTGCGTCGGCATCGGGGATGTGCTCCGCCGGCGCGGTCACCGGGTGGTTTTCGCCGCCGAGGCGTCGTGGCAGGGAAAGCTGGCCGCGCTGGGCTTCGAGGAGGATCTGGTCAGGCTCGGCCCGCCGCCGGCCGAACCCGCGGCGCAGGACGCCGGGCAGTTCTGGAAGGACTTCATCCGCGACACCGCGCCGGAGTTCCGAAAGCCGACGATCGAGCAGCTGGATACCTGGATTCGGCCGGTCTGGGAGGAGCTCATCGCGGGATCCAGGTACTGCCAGCCGCAGCTCGAGGCGATCATCGGCCGGGTCAGGCCGGACGTGATCGTCGAGGACAACGTGGTCTGCTTCCCGGCGCTGACCACGGCGGGCGTGCCGTTTGTCCGGATCGTCTCGTGCAACCCGCTGGAGGTCAAGGGACCCGGGATCCCGCCCGCGTTCTCCGGCTACCCGTCCGGCGACCGCTCTGGCTGGGCGGCGTTCCGGGCCGAGTACCAGCGGACCCACCGGGCGCTATGGGAGGACTTCAGCGGGTGGGTCGCGGAGCAGGGCGCTGCGCCCCTGCCCGACCTGGAGTTCATCGGGGAGGGCGACCTCAACCTGTACGTGTACCCCGAAATCGCCGACTATACGGACGCCCGGCCACTCGGGCCGTCCTGGCATCGGCTGGATTCGTCGGTGCGGGCCACGGACGCGCCGTTCGAGGTGCCGATTCCCGGTGAAGGGCCGCTCATCTACTTCAGCTTGGGCTCGCTCGGCTCGGCCGACGTGGACCTGATGCAGCGGATCATCGCCTGCCTGGCGCGGACGCGCTACCGGTACATCGTGTCCAAGGGCCCGCTGCACGCGGAGATCGCGCTGGCCCCGAACATGTGGGGGGCCGAATTCGTGCCGCAGGCGTCGGTGATTCCCCTCGTCGACCTGGTCATCACCCACGGCGGCAACAACACGACCACCGAGGCGCTGCACGCCGGCAAGCCCATGATCGTCCTGCCGCTGTTCTGGGACCAGCATGACAACGCCCAGCGGATGGCCGAGCTCGGCCTGGGCGTCCGGCTTGACCCGTACCGGTTCACCGATGCCGAGATGGCTGTCGCGCTGGACAGCCTGCTCGGTGACGACGAGCTGAGGGAACGCCTGCGCCGGGCCGGCGCCGAGATCTCCGGGCGTGACGGCGTGCGGCGGGCGGCCGACCTCGTCGGCGGCCTGGCGGAGCACGGCTCAGCCGGGCTCTGACCCGCAGAACCGCCGTCCGGCCCGCGTGTTCGTCGTGGAGGCTCGCGCCACCGCCGGCTACATTGTGTAACGCTGAGGCGTGGGGTCAGGGCCGCGTGCCGCTGGGAGGCGTGTATGACGTATGCGCTGATCCTGGCGACCAGGGCCGACGCGCTGTACGGCCAGCTGGCGGCGCTCGGCGTCCGCGGGGTCGCCGCGGCTGAACGGACCGGGCCGGGCCTGCTGACCGTTGCGGCGGCGGCGCGGGCCGCCGGGGAGCGGGTGCTCATCTGCGTCGGGGACGACGACGCCGTACCCGAGGAAGTCCTGGCCAGCCTGCTCGAGACGACCGGCACCGCGGCCGTCACCGGGATGCAGGCCAGGACCGCGCGGTCCGCGCCGAGCCACCCAGAGCAGCGGCGGCCACGGGCCTGGGGGGACGGCGGCGCTCTGGTCGTGGACACGCCCGACCTGGACGCACTCGCCGCTGCCGCCGAATCGCTCGCGGCCGCCCCGGCCGCGCCGGCCGCGGTCGGCGCGCTCATCGGCGAACTCACCCGGCGGGGAGTCACCGTCCGGATAATTGATGCCGGACCGGACGGCGACGGCGCGGTCGCGCAGCTGATCGCCGATCCCGCTGCCCGGGACGTAGCCCGGTGGGCCGCCGGGCGGGAGCTCACCCCGGCCGCGCTGTACGGGATCTCGCTCGGCCTCGGGCTGCTGTCCGCGGTGTGGTTCTCCGAGCTGGCGATCCGGTCGAAGATCCTCGCGATCGTGACGCTGCTCGGCTCGTTCATGGTTAACCGCGCGGGTTCCCAGCTGGCCGCTGTCGGCCTCAAGGGTCGGATCAGGTCGGCCGTCAGCTGGCTCGGCGCGGCATCCGGCCTGCTCACCGAGGTCGCGGTCTACGCGGCGCTGGCCGTCAGCTCAGGCCTGGTCAGCCAGAACGCGCCCGGCGGCCTCGGCTATCCCGCCGGGCTGAACGGGATCTTCGGCGGCGCGCTGCGGAACACCACGATCGCCAGCTGGGCGGGCGCCGGGCAGGTCGGCGTGTGGCGGCTCGCCGTCGCCGCGCTGCTGATGCTGGGCGTCCGTTGGTTGGCCGAGCTGTGCTACGAAGGCACGCTGCCGGTACCTGGGAAGATCTTCCCCCGGTCGGCCAAGCGGATCATCGGGCAGGTCGTCACCTTGCCCGCCGGCGAGCGCTTCGTGCTCATCGCGGTGACCGCCGTGTTGTTCGGTCCGCGCCTGACGTTCCTGCTGCTGCTGGCCTGGGGCGTGGTAGCGGCGGGATACGCCTGGGCCGCGCACCTGGCCAGGCCGGCGACGGCGGCTCGGGCTGGCGACGGGCTATCGGGCTACCGCGATGACGGCATCGTGTCGCGCGGCCTGGGGACTCTCGCGCGGGGCATCCTTCCGCCGTTTCCGCCGCTGCTCGTGGGCTTGCTGGTGACCTGCGTTCTGGCCGTGCTCGGGCTGGCGAACCTGCCGGGCCTGCTGGTGCTCACTCCGGCCGCCGCGATGCTGCCCGCGGCCCTGGGCGCCCGCCACCGGCACCGCGGCCGGCTGGACTGGCTGGTGCCGCCGTTGCTGCTGGCGAGCGAGGGCGTCTACCTCGCCGCCCTCGGTTTCTCCTACCACGTCGCGCCCGCGCTGATTTTCACCCTGCTGGCCGCCGTGGTCATGCGCCACGCCGACATCGCCTACCGCGCCATGGCCGGGATGGCCCTCCCGGCCGATACCTTCGGCCTCGGCTGGGAGGGACGGATGCTGCTGGCTGGGCTCGCCGCCGTGGCCGGCATCGTCCCGGCGGCCTACGCCGTGCTCTCGGGATACCTGTGGCTGCTCTTCTGCTGGGATTTCCTCAGCGGCTGGCTGAAATCCCCGAACTAAGGCCTGCCGATCGCGGTGCGCTGCCGCCGCGCGGGGAGCCGCGAACTCAGATGGACATGCCGCCGTCCACGGCCAAGGTGGTACCGGTGACGAAGGAGCTTTCGTCGCTGGCCAGGAAGAGCATCGCCCGGGCCACTTCGTCGGGTGCCGCGTGCCTGGCCAGCGGGATGAGCTCCTCGAACGCGGCGGCGGCGCGGTCGCGCTCCGCGCCGGTGGCGGCCACCTCGATACGGTGCTGGAACTCGTTGTCGACCGGGCCGGGGTGAATGGTGTTGACCCGGATGCCGCGCGGCGCGGTTTCCCTGGCCAGCGTCCGCATCAGTCCGACCAGTGCGTGCTTGGCGGTGGCGTAGGCGCAGATCCCAGGGGCCGAGGTGAGGCCGACCACGCTGGAAGTGATCACGATGCTGGCGCCTGGACCCAGGTAGGGCAGCGTGTGCTTGCAGACCAGGAACGACCCGCGCACGTGCACGGCGAGGACCTGGTCGAACACGTCTTCCGGGTAGTCGGCGACGGGCGCGATGACCCCGCTGATCCCCGCGTTGCTCACCACCACGTCCAGTCGGCCGAACGCGTCTGCTGCCCTCGCGACGGCCGTCTTGACCTGTCGCGAGTCGGCCACGTCCGCGACCGCCCAGGTGGCCGCGCCGCCAAGCGAAGCAGCGCCGTCGCGCAGTTCGTCAGCGGTCAGGCCGACCAGGCAGACCCTGGCGCCCTCGTCCACGAAGGCGCGGGCCGTCGCCATCCCGATGCTGCCCTCGCCGCCGGTGATGATGGCGGCCTTGTCCCGCAGACGCCCGGTGCCCATGATGCCCATGGTTATACCAGGCCAGCAGCTGTCTTGCACGTCAGCGCACGGCCATCGGTGACTGGCGCGGTATCCCGCCGACCCCACCGGTAGGCCGCCGGAAAGGAGCCGCTGAACTGCGCTGGATCGGCGGACAGCCCCAGGACGGGCGGGGGTGACCAGCCGCGTAGGGCGTAAGATGCATACGATGGCTAGTCGCGATACCCGCGTACTCGCGCCAACGACGGGGGCCGGGGGCGGCGGGCAAGCCGCCGCGCCCACCGGATGGCAATCCCTGATCACCATGCCCCGGGCCTGGCTGGTCGCCGGGCTCGTCGGGTGCGCCCTGTTCGCGGGCGGAGTCTCCTTGTTCAGCTCCGACCCGCTGCACCGGCTGTGGGGCACGGCAGGGGCGTGCGCTTACGCGTTGGCCGCCCTCGCCGTCACGGCCTGGCGGTCACGCTCGACCGGGGTCGACGTCGCGCTGGGCGTTCTCGTCTGCGGGGCCATCCTCATTCCGCTGCTGTGGATGGTATCGACCGGCCACGGCGAGCCCGAGGTAGGCGTCGTGGCGACCTCAGCCAAGACGCTCATCAAGCACGGCACCCCGTACAAGAGCTCCCAGGTCCTGGACACCACCACCAATCCCAACCTGTACAACCCGTACCTGCCGCTGATGGCCGCGTTCGGCGTGCCGCAGGCGCTGCTCGGCCACGGCCCGCTGACCGATCCCCGGGTGTGGTTCGGGATCGTGTTCCTGGTCGTGTTCGCCTATGCGCTGAGAATCGCCGGGGCTAAGGACTGCATCCGCTGGGCCCTGTTCGTAACGGCATCGCCGGTCATCGCGTTCGAACTCTGCGTCGGCGGAACCGACGTGCCCATGGTCGCGTTCATGTGCCTCGGCTTTGCCTTGCTCTGGCGGGTGGGCGGCAGGAACGTGATCGCCGCCGGGCTGGCCCTCGGCGTCGCCTCGTCGATGAAAGCGACCGCGTGGCCCGCGCTGATCGTGGCGTTCGCGCTGCTCTACGTGCGCGACGGCAAGCGCGCGGCCTGGCGGTTCACCGCGGCGGCGGTCAGCGTGGTCGCGGTCATCGTCGGGCCGTTCGCGGTGCTCAGGCCCGGGGCGCTGGTAAAGAACACGATCTTGTTCCCGCTCGGCCTGGCCAGCGTCAAGTCGCAGGCCGCCAGCCCGCTGCTCGGCCACGTGCTCGCGCAGACCGGCTCCGTCGGTCACACGGTCGTCGTCCTGCTGCTGATAGGTTCCGCGCTCGCCATCGCGGTGTCCCTCGTGATCAGGCCGCCCAGGGACGTTCCTGCCGCCACCATCCGGCTGGTCATCGGGCTCTCCGCCATGTTCGTGCTCGCTCCTTCGACCCGGTTCGGCTACTTCATCTATCCCGCCGCCCTGGTGCTGTGGCTGCTCGTCTCGCAGGCCGGGCGCAAGTCCGC
>JASHVM010000701.1:0-21236 GCA_030044595.1 Streptosporangiaceae bacterium | reverse complement strand
CCTGCTGGCGGCTGGTCGTTCTCAGTGTCTGCGGACATGAAGGTCCTGCTTCCTGCGAGCCGTACTTGCCCCTGGGGTCCGCCGGGGTTCCGGCTGTTCTTTCTCCCGAACGGACGGTGGTGTCAGCTTCCATCACCGCGAAGTGACAGCTGGCCAGCGCCGCGCGGGGCTTACTCGGGGTGGCCCGAAGGGACATTACCGTACCGTGCCCGCACGCGCTCCCGTCAGGCTGCGCGGTCAGACGGTGGCTGCCCCCGCGGGCACGATAAATCGGAACTCGGCGCCGCCGCCGGGGGCGCACCCGACGCAGATCGTGCCGCCGTGCGCCTCCACCAGGCCCTTGACGATGTACAGGCCCAGACCGCTGCCGCCGCCTTGCCGGCTGGTCCGGCTGCCGCCGCGGGGCTTGCCTCGCCAGAACTGGCGGAACACGCGTGGCGCGGCATCGGGCGCGATGCCCTCACCCTGGTCACGAACGGATACCGCGGCCGCGTCCGGCGCGCCGCGTCCGCCGTCCGGCCCGCCCGCCGCCTCGTCGCCGTCCACGTGCGCTGGCTCCACCACGATCGTCACGGTACCCGCGCCGTGCCTGACCGCGTTTTCTACCAGGTTGCCGAGGATCTGGTCGATCTTGTCGGCGTCCAGCCAGGTCTCGGGCAGGCCGCTGCGGGCCTCCAGCCGGAACCGGTCCTCGGCGTCGCCGGCCGCGACCCGGCCCGCGATGATCTTCCTGGCCCGGTCGGGCAGGTCCACGAGCTCCCGGTGGACCTCCATCCGGCCGGACTCGATCCTGGACACGTCGAGCAGTTCGGTGATGAGCCTGGTCACGCGGTCCGCGTCGGCGTTCACCGTCTCCAGCATCACGCGCTTTTGGTCGTCGGTGAACCTGCCCCACTTGGACAGCAGCGTGGCCGTGAAGCCCTTGACGCTGGTCAGCGGCGAGCGCAGCTCGTGCGCCACAGTCGACACGAGCTCGGCTCGGCTTCGTTCCAGCCGCTCGCGCTGCTGCGCGCCGCGCAGGGTCATGACGAGCCTTGTCGGCCCGGGGGGGACGACCCCCCGGGCCCGCGGGGGGCGGACGTAGCCGACGGAGACGAGGACTTCGGTGCCGTCCGCCAGGTACAGCGACTGCTCGGGGTGGCGGGTGCGGGTCGGCAGGCCGTGGTAGGGGTCGGCGCACATCCACCAGTCCCTGCCGTCGGAATCGCGCAGCGGCAGCACGTCGAACACGAACTTGCCGGTCACTTCGGCCGGATCCAGCCCGGTCAGGCGGGCCGCGAGCCGGTTGAACACGACGATGCGGCCGACTTCGTCGGCGACCACCACCCCGTCCGGCAATTCGTCAGCGAAGATCAGGCTCCCGATCGGGACCGGGCCTTCCGGGATCTGGCTGATGCCGGAGTCACGACCGTTAGCGGTCTCGCGGTTCGGTGTGGGCGATGACGCCCCGCTCGCGATGAGCTCGTCCACTGCAGCGAAGCCTCCGTCCGGCGTGGCCGCACTGCAATCGTCCGGCGGCCGGATGTGGTCACGGTTTGGGTGACGGATTGTGATCAGACTCTAGCGCGTGTGGCGCCTTTGTGACAGTCCTGAGATGTGAATTCTCTACGTTGTAGCTCAAACACTCTATGCCACCACGAACTACTTACGTCCCAGTTTGTCTGCTGGCTCACGTTCCCATCCCTCTTCACTGCGTACTCGCTGCGCACGCGCGGATGCATAGAGGCACACCGCCGCCGCGGCGGCCAGGTTGAGGCTTTCTGCCTGGCCGTAAATGGGTACCGCGACAGCGTCGTCGGCCAGCGCGATCAGTTCCTGCGGCAGTCCCCAGGCTTCGTTGCCGAACATCCACGCGGTCGGCTCACCCAGCCGCGACCGCACGTCCGGGTCGTCCAGCCCGCGCCCGGCGCGCCCGTCCGCCGCGATGACGCGGAGGCCTCGGTCACGCATTGTGACGACGGCCTCCTCGAGCCTGGCTCCGGCTACCACCGGCAGGTGGAACAGGCTGCCGGCCGAGGCGCGTACGCACTTGCCGTTGTACGGGTCGACCGAGGCGTCGGCGAAGACCACCGCCTGCGCGCCCGCCGCGTCGGCGGTGCGCAGGACCGTGCCGGCGTTCCCCGGATCTCGCACGTTCGCCAGCAGCGCGACCAGCGTGGGGGCGGAACCGGCGGCGGCGTCGAGCGGGACGTCGACGAAGCCGCAGACGGCCAGCAGGCCCTGGGGCGTCACCGTCTGGGCTAGCTCGCCCATCGTCTCGCCGCTGATGACGTGCACCGGTACGCCGGCGTCGGCGACGGCGGTGACGAGGTCGCGGTACCTGGTCCGTGCGGGCGCGGTCGCGAACAGGTCGGTGATGCGGGCGCCGCCGCGCACGGCCTCGGCCACCGCCTGCGGGCCTTCGGCGAGGAAGGCCCGCTCGCGCTGGCGGAACGCGCGTTTGGTCAGGCGCCGCGCTGCCTTCAGCCGCGGCGAATGAGCGCCCAGGTAGCCGTGCTCAGTCGCCACGGTCGGCCGCCCGGCCGTCGGCGTGGCCCCGGGGCGGGTCAATCGGGTTCAACGGGTCCGAAGGGTCTGCGGCCGGTCACGCAGCCGCGGACCCGGAGGCGTCGGGCAGCGCCTTCTTCGCGACCTCGACCAGGGCGGCGAAGGCCGGCTCGTCCGCGACCGCGAGCTCGGCGAGCATCCGCCGGTCGACCTCGACCCCGGCTACCCGAAGGCCCTGTACGAACCTGTTGTAGGTCATCCCGTTGGCCCTGGCGGCGGCGTTGATCCGCTGGATCCACAGCCGCCTGAAGGCGCCCTTGCGGTCCTTGCGGTCGCGGTAGGCGTAGGTCATCGAATGCAGGACCTGCTCCTTGGCCTTGCGATACAGCCGTGACCGCTGTCCCCGGTAACCGCTGGCCCGTTCGAGGACAACCTTGCGCTTCTTGTGGGCGTTGGTCGCCCGCTTCACGCGTGCCATTGTTCTGTCTCCCTCGCGCGGGCCGGGCTACTTACCCAGCAGCTTCTTGATCTCCTTGACGTCGCTGGGCGCGACCGTCACGTCCTTGTAGAGCCGACGCGTGACGCGCGACGACTTGTACTCAAAATGGTGGTTGCGGTTGGCGCGGCGGCGCATCACCTTGCCGGTACCGGTCAGCCGGAATCGCTTCCCGGTGCCGCTGTGTGTCTTCATCTTCGGCATGGTCGCCGTCGTCTCCAATTCGTGTCGTCGTCACCGCGTCCCCTCGCGAGGGCACGCAGCATCTACCGTCCCCGGCGCTGGCCTGCCGGGGCCAGGGGGGCTTTACGCGTTCGTCCTGCGGCGGCGCTACCGCCGGGGGATACCCCGGCGGGTGACGCTACCGGTCAGGCCGGACCCGGAACCGCGGCGCTCTCGGCGGCGAGTTCGCTCGCCTCCGGCTCTGCCGCTGCCGCGGCAGCGCGCGGGCTTGGCACTGATCGGCTGTGCGACTGCCCGGCGTGCGCCTTGGTTTCGCTCTTCTTCCTGTGCGGTGCGATCACCATGATCATGTTCCGCCCGTCCTGCTTGGGCTGCGACTCCACGAAGCCGAGCTCTTGCACGTCCCCGGCGAGACGCTGCAGCAAGCGGAAACCTAGTTCGGGACGTGACTGCTCACGTCCCCTGAACATGATCGTCACCTTGACCTTGTCGCCGGCCCTGAGGAACCGCTCGACGTGGCCTTTCTTGGTCCCGTAGTCGTGCGGGTCGATCTTGGGGCGGAGCTTGATCTCCTTGACGATCGTCTGGGTCTGGTTCTTGCGTGACTCCCTGGCCTTCACCGCGGACTCGTACTTGAACTTGCCGTAGTCCATGAGCTTGGCGACCGGGGGCCGCACGTTGGGGGCGACCTCGACCAGGTCGAGGTCGGCTTCCTGAGCCAGCTTCAGTGCGTCATTGATCGATACGATCCCGATCTGCTCCCCCTTCGGGCCGATAAGCCGGACTTCGGGAGCACGGATGCGCTCGTTGATGCGCGCTTCGACGCTGATGTGACCTCCTTGAGCATGTCTCCCGCCGCCGGCGCTTCCGGCGGCGTGTGCGTCGCCCGGCGGCGGTCCCGTGCCGATGCCGCCCGCGTGAGGCGGATACCGCGCACGAGAAAGCCCCGCGAGCGATGCGCTCCGCGGGGCAACCACGACAACGGCGCCCTCCCGCGGCGAAACGGGAAATGCGCCGCGCCAGCCGGTACCCGCCGACACACGCGCTGTCGCGCGTACCGTCGGTGGGACTTCTGGCCTGACCCGCCTGCCTCGGTGTCCACCGGGCCGACCGGGTGGGAGGTGGTCCTCCGCTTTGCGCGCCCGGCGCCTGGGCACCGGGCTGCAGACAACAGTAACAGCACCGAAGCGGCAAGCGGTATTCCCGCCCGGGCAGTAACCGGTCTCCGGTCCTTAGTTGAGGACCCGCCTGGTGAACGTGCGGGTGCCCAGGTAGCCGAAGACCGCCGTGCCGCCGACGAGCGCGATCAGCACCGCCCACATCGGCATGTGCGGCAGCACCGGGGTGAGCACCGCCCGCAGACCCTCGGACATGTACACCATCGGATTGATCAGGATCACGATCTGCAGCCAGCGGATGTGCTGCAGCGCCGCCCAGGGGTAGTAGACGCAGCCGAGCATGGTGGCGGGCAACAAGACCACGGCGAACAGCATCTGCATCTTGCGCGGATCCATGACCGTGCCGAGCACCAGCCCGATCGAGGACGTGAGCAGCGCGGCGGCGGCCAGGATGAAGATGAACAGCGCCCAGTTGGTCACGTGCACGTGCGGAGCCTGCCCGGCCGCGTGCACGAACAGCACGATCGGGAAGACGATGCACGCGCCGATGAACGCCTGGACCGCGCCGGCGACGATCTTCTGGATCGCCAGCAACCGGATCGGCACCGGCGCGAGCGCCCGGTCCTCGATCGTGCGCTGCCAGGAGAACTCCATTACCAGCGGGAATGTCACGGCCATGATCCCCTGCATGAGCAGCATGGAAGCCATCAGGCCAGGCACGAGAATGGTGGAGAAGTTGACGCCGGCCGCCGCTGCCCCCGCCGACGCGCCGGCTGCCGAGCCGCCCAGCATGAAACCGCCGCCGATCTTCGGGAACACGTAGGCGAAGACGAAGACGAACAGCAGCGGCTGCATGACCGCACGGGTGAAGGTAGAGACGGCGTTGCGCCGCAGCACCCGGAACTCGCGGGCCATCATCGCCCCGAACGTCTTGGGCATCGTGGGCCGTGGCACCGGCGCCTCGGCTATCAGCGCCGCGACGTCTGAGGCCGAGGGAGCCCTCGCATGGTCCGCCAGGCTCGCGGGGGTCAACGGGCCCGCGCTGGGGGCGCCCTTCGTCGTGGTGGTCACTCGCGGTACTCCCGTCCGGTCAGGGTGAGGAACACGGTCTCCAGGCTCGGCTTGAGCTGGGTCGCGTCGCGTACGGTCAGTCCGGCGGCCGACCCGACGGCGACAAGCTCGCCGAGCACGCCCTCGGGCTCACGGGTGAAGACCCGGATGTAGTCGCCATCGGATTCGACCTTGCTGACGCCGGGTCGCGCCGCCAGCCCGGCCCCGGCCGTGACGCCTTCGGGGACCACGTCCTCGTACCTGACCGTGATCACCGTCTCCGCGCCCGCGCCATCCTTCAGCTCGTTCACCGTGCCCGCGGCGAGCACCTCGCCGTGGTCCATCACGGCGACCTGCTCGCATAGCGCTTCGGCTTCTTCCATGTAGTGCGTGGTCAGCAGGATGGTCTGCCCTTCGGCGTGCAGCAGGCGAAGGATGTCCCACAGGTTCACCCTGGTCTGGGGATCAAGGCCGGCGGTCGGCTCGTCGAGGAACAGCACGTCCGGCCGGTGTACCAGGGCGCGCGCGATCAGCAGCCGCTTCGCCTGGCCACCGGACAGGTCGGTGGACATCGCCTTGCGCCGGTCCGACAGCCCGAACACCTCGAGCAGCTGCCCGGCCCGGCGGGACGCCTCGCGCAGCCCGAGGCCGAAGAACCTGCTGCGGAACTCCAGGTTCTCGGCGACGGTCAGCTGCATGTCGAGCGTGTTGTTCTGGGTTACCACGCCGATCCTGCGCTTCACCCCCACCGGATCCGCGACCACGTCCAGGCCAGCCACCCAGGCCCGCCCCCCGGTGGGCACCACCAGCGTGGTCAGCATGCCGATGGTGGTTGACTTGCCCGCGCCGTTCGGCCCGAGAAGCCCGAAGAACTGGCCGGAGCTGACGGACAGGTCGATGCCGCGCACGGCCGGCACGTCTCCGCGGGAGGACCTGTACGTCTTGCGCAGGTCCTCGGTGCGTATCGCGAACCCGGACGCGTCGGTCATGATGTCAACTTACGTTGACGAAGCAAGATTGTCAACTTTAGTTGACACAGCTGCATTCCCCGCCCGGACGGCCTGGCGTCCTGCGTCACCGGGCGCGCTCCTTCCTGATCAGCTCGCTGAAGTGCTCGATCATGTCGGTGAAGAACTTGCGGATGACCGGCTCGTCGGCCTGGCTCACGAAGCCGAATGCCGCACGCCAGTGCGGGCCGGCCGCCAGGTAATAGTCCTCGCAGGTGCGCCGGCCCTTTTCCGTCACGTACAGCCTGACCACCCGCCGGTCGTCGGCGTCCCTGCGCCGCTCCACGTAACCCTCGCGGACCAGCGTGTCGACCACGGCGGTAAGGGTGCCGGGCGAGGACCAGCCGCGAGCCGCCACGTCGCTCGATTTGAGCCCGTCCCCGGCTAGCAGGACCCGTAGCACGCTGAGCCCGGCCGGGCTGACCCGCAGGCCGGCCTGGCCGACCGTGCTGGCGTAGTAGGCGCCCATGACCCTCGACGCGGCCAGCAGCAGCGCGTGCAGCGGGGCGTCCGCGGGAATCCCGTCCTCCGGGTCCCCCCCGATCCACCCCGCGTCAGGACCCGGCGCGCACCGGCGGTCCTGCGCTCCGGGCGATCCGGCCGGAGCCGGGGACTCCTCGGCTGCCGCGACGCCCTGGAGGCCGGCGACTTCCACATCGCTCACCGGGCCAGTCTTCAGCACAGCTATTTCCATGTCAAATCATTTGAGTTCAAAATACTCCCCGGCGGGCCGAGGCCCGTCTGGTTGCCGAGAGGCCTACGCTTAGGCGGAGTGAGCAGCGTCACGAGCCAGCACGGCGAATCCCTGCCGGGCGAATCGGCCCGGTCTGCCATCGCGCCCGGCGCCCGCAGCCCGCGCTGGGGTCCGTGGCTGATCGTGGGCTGTTATCTACTGTGCGCCATCGCGCTGACCTGGCGGCTGTGGGCCGACCCCGCCGGGCGGGTGGTGGCCGGGAACCCCGGAGACGTCGACCTGTTCGCCTGGTTCATGCGCTACAGCGCGACCGCGATCTCGCATGGCCGACTCCCGGCGCTGGTCACGACGGGACTGAACGCGCCGCAGGGCATCAACCTGATGTGGAACACGTCAATCCTGCTCCCAGGGGTCGTGCTGGCTCCGGTCACGCTGCTGGCGGGCCCGCAGACCAGCCTGACCATCCTGCTGACGGCCGGGTTTGCCGGCTCGGCGATCAGCTTGTTCGTCGTGCTGAGGCGGTGGGACGCCAGCCTGGCCGCGGCCGCCCTGGGCGGCGCGGTGTACGGGTTCTCGCCGGCGCTGATCGCGGCGGGCATGGGTCACTTCCAGCTGCAGTTCGCCGTGTTTCCGCCGCTGATCATCGACGCGGTACTGCGAATCGTCACCGGACGCGGCCCGGCCGGCCGCGTCCGGGCCGTCCGGACCGGGGCCTGGCTCGGGCTGCTGACGGCCGCGCAGCTGTTCATCGGGGAAGAGCTGCTGGTCGACACCGCGGTGGCCGCCGCGGTGATGGTCGCGGTGCTCATCCTCGGCCACCCCCGCGCGGTCATCGAGGCGGTGCGGAGACGGGTCGGCACGATCGCTGCTGGCCTGGGCGCCGCCGCCGTCGTCGCGGCACTGACCTGCGGGTACGCGCTGTGGGTCCAGTTCCGAGGCCCGCTCGCCTCCCATGGCAGCCCATGGCACGTCCCCGAGTTCCACAGCTATCCGTACGTCTTCGTGACACCGTCCGGCGCGCTGCTGTTCCACACCGCCGCCAGCGCGGCCGCGGCCGCGGCGTACCCCGAGCCGCTGCCCGAGTACCTCGCCTACCTGGGCTGGCCGCTGATTATCGCGGCGGTCGTCGCCGCGGCGTGTTTCTGGCGGGATCCGAGGGTGCGGCTGACCGCCGTGACCTGGGCGGTACTGGAACTGTTCTCCCTCGGCGCCGTCGGCGGGACGTTCGCCGGGATCCGCTACCCCGGCTCCGTCCTGCCCTGGCACTGGCTGGCGCATCTGCCAGTGCTGGCCGACGTGCTGCCGGATCGGTTCTCCATCCTCGCGGACGGCGCGGCGGCCGCCTTGCTCGCGTTCGCTCTGGACCGGGCGCGCCGCCTGGCCCCTCGCGGCGATAGCCAAAGGCTGATCGGGCTCGCCGCCATCGCGGTGGCCGTGCTGGCCGTCCTCCCCCTGGTCCCCCGACCGCTGCCGGCCGCCGCGGTCAGCCCGGCCCCGGCGGGCTGGCAGGCCGCCTTCGCCAGGCTGCGGCTGGCCTCCGGCGCCCGCGTTCTGGTCATCCCCGACGTACAGCTCAACCTGCGCTGGCAGGCGGAGACCGGCGTCCCCGGCTCGGTGGTCGGCGGTGGCGACTTCATCGAGCCCGACGCAACCGGACAGGCAACTAGTTACATCTACAACCGGCTCATCACCGCCCGGTACCTTACTGCGCTGTGGGACGGGTCTCCCGCCGTGCGACAGCCGTCCCAAGCGCAAATCCGCGAGGATCTCGCGCACTGGCAGCTTGCCGCGATCGTCACCGTCACCAGCCGGAACTCCCGCCTGGCGCGCTTCCTGACCAAAGAATTCGGCCGGCCGGTGGTCCAGGTCGATAACGTAATGGCATGGCGGCCACCGTCCCAAGCTGCGCAAGGTAAGTTATTTCCTCGACGGAGGAAGGGACGTACGTGTCTCATGGCTGAAACGATCGTCATAACCGGGGGGGCCGGCTTCCTTGGCTCGCATCTTTCCGAGCGGCTGCTGGCTGACGGCTGCTCGGTAATCTGCCTGGATAATTTCTGCACCGGTACCCCGGCCAACGTGGCGCACCTGATCGAGCATCCCGCCTTCCGGCTGGTCCGCTACGACGTCACCGAGTACGTGTACGTGGGTGGCCCGGTGGACACGGTGCTCCACTTCGCCTCCCCCGCCAGCCCGGTCGACTACCTTGACCTGCCCATAGAAACGCTCAAGGTCGGCTCGATGGGGACGATCCACGCGCTGGGGCTGGCGCGGGAAAAGGGCGCGCGCTTCCTGCTCGCCTCCACCTCTGAGGTCTACGGCGATCCGCTGGTCCATCCGCAGGGCGAGGATTACTGGGGCAACGTGAACCCGGTCGGCCCGCGAGGAGTCTACGACGAGGCAAAGCGCTTTTCCGAGGCACTGACCGTGGCTTACCGCAAGAACCACGCGGTGGAGACGAAGATTGTCCGCATTTTCAACACCTACGGTCCGCGGATGCGCCCGAACGACGGGCGAGCCATTCCCACGTTCATCCGCCAGGCGCTGCGCGGAGAGCCGATCACCGTGTCCGGCGACGGCAGTCAGACCCGGTCGGTCTGCTACGTCAGCGACCTCGTTGAAGGGATCTTGAGGTTGGTGCGGTCATCGCATCCCGGCCCGATGAATATCGGGAATCCGAGCGAGCTCTCGGTCCTGGAACTGGCGGAAACGATCCGCCAGATGACGGGATCGCGGTCGCCGATCACGTTCGTCTCGCGCCCTCAGGATGATCCGATGGTTCGGCAGCCGCGCATCGATCTCGCCCGCGAGGTCCTGGGGTGGAAACCCGAGATCGGCTTGGAGGACGGCCTGGAGCGCACCATCGGCTGGTTCCGCGAGCAGGCGGGATGACCCGCGCCGTGCGGCTCTCCATCCTGATGCCGGTGTATAACGAGGCCAAGACCGTGCAGACCGTTGTCAAGCGGGCGCTCGACGTGAGCTTCCCCTGCCCGGTGGAGCTCGTGATCGTCGATGACGCGAGTACCGACGGGACAGCCGAGCTCATCGAGCAGCTGCACGATGAGCGGCTGGTCAAGCTCCGGCACCCGGCGAACCGGGGCAAGGGAGCCGCGATCCGCACCGCGGCCGCGGCGGCGACCGGTGATTTCATGGTGCCGCTGGACGCGGACCTGGAGTACCAGCCGGAAGAGATCCCTAAGCTGCTCGAGCCGGTGCTGAGCGGCGAGGCCGAGGTGGTGTACGGCAGCCGCGGCTTCGGCAGCCATTCGGCGTACTCCTTCTGGTACGTCATGGGCAATAAGGCGGTGACGACCTTTGCGAACGTCCTCTTCAACGCCTATATCGCCGACCTCGAGACCTGCTTCAAGCTCATGCCCCTGGACCTGCTGCGCAGCCTGAACATCAGCTCCGATGGATTCGGCATGGAAGCCGAGATAACCGGCAAACTGCTGGCTCGCCACATCCGCCCGTTCGAGGTGCCGATCACCTACCGGGCCCGCAGCCGGGCAGCAGGCAAGAAGATCACGTGGCGGGACGGGGTCCAGGCGGTATGGATCCTGAGCCGGATCCGGCTGGCGAGACGGCCTCGATGACGTGAAGGAAATCAGGGGCGACCGTCAGATTCAGTGCGATGTCCTTGTCGCGCTGGCGGAGTGCCGCAACCACCGGGAGTGGTTCGCCGACTTCGCCAAGCCCTACCTGGGCGATCATCCGATCGAGATCGGCAGCGGGCTGGGTGATTACGCGCGGGAATGGATCCCGCTGGTCAAGCAGTTCACCGCGACCGACGCGGACGAGGCCATGGTCATCGGCCTGAAAAAGGAGATGGCCCGGTATCCCAACGTGGACGTCCGCCACATCCTGCTGCCGTCCACGGCGCAGGCCGACCATTCCTGTCTCATCAGCTACAACGTGCTTGAGCACATCGACGACCACATCGAGGCCCTGCGCAGCATGGCCCGCCTCGTCCGGCGCGACGGCTACGTCGTCCTGGTGTGCCCGGCGTTCCCGTTCGCGATGAGCCCGGTTGACATCGCGACGGGGCATGTCCGCCGGTACACCAGGCGTTCCATGACGGCGGCGTTGACCGAGGCGGGTCTTGAGGTGGTGGACGTGCGATACGCCAATTCCCTGGGCCTGCTCTGTTACTACGCGTTCACCAGCCTGCTGCGGAAGCAGCCCTCAAAGGGCGGCACGATGACGTTCTACGACAGCCGGGTGGTCCCGGTGGTCCGCTTCGCCGAACGCAGAATCAAGCGGCCGCCGTTCGGCCAGTCCGTGGTCGCGGTCGCGCGGGTGGCCTAAGCGGGCCGGTAGACCGACGCCCCGTCCGCCCGGTAGCTGAACCTGAAGCCGGTGGCGGACAGGTACCGCTGCAGCGCCTGGCCGGGCTTTGGCTCCCAGACCAGCACCCAGCCGACGTGCAACCTCCGCAGGTCCTCCCGGGCCGCCGCGATCTGCGCCGGCGCCAGCTTCCAGCCTCGCTGGGCGTAGTTGAGGTCGGCGTAGAACGGGTGGCCGGCGATCGCCTCGACCGTCTGCGTCGGCACCCACGAGGTGTAGCAGACCGCCCGGGGGTGGCCGTCAGCGGTGGCGATGAGTATGGCCTGCGGGGTGGGCGGCTCGCCGTAGAACGGGAGGTTGTACAGGCCGAACGGGACGTCCACGACGATCGAGCCGGAGTGGTCGGCGGCGATCGGTCGGTCCAGGGTGGCCAGCGTGGTGGGCATGGTCGGAACGCCTCCCGGGCTTCCCGACCAGCCCGCCTCCAGGGCGCCAAGCGCCGCTACCGCCACGATCACCGGCCAGGCCCTGCGGCGCCCCAGCCAGTCGACCGCCGCGCCGGCCAGCAGGGCGGCGCCGACCAGCCCGAGGAGCGCGAGCCGGTCGGCCTCGCGGAAGATGGACAGCCCGGGGGTCCGCAGGAACCAGGTGTAGGGCATCACCGCCGAGACCCGCAGGCCGCTCCAGGTCTGGGCTAGCGGCACGTACATGTGCTTGCCGATATACAGAACCGGCCCGAGCGAAAGCGCGGCGCCGCCCAGCCACAGCAGCGCGAGTAGCCACGCGCTGCGCCGCCGCCAGCTCGCGATCAGGCCCAGCACCGCCATGACGCTCAGCACGATGCCGAACGTGTTCAGCGTCTCAAGATGAGTCCGGGACGTGTAAATACTGCCCAGGCTGGTGAGCCCCTCGTTGAGGAGCCGGGGCGAGGGCGCGAACAGGCTGGGCACGTTGGTCACCCAGTCCGTGTACCCGTACGACGCCGCCGGGGCGACCGTCCCGCCCGCGCGCTCCTGCTGGATCATGGCGACCAGTTGGGGGCTGGCGACGACCAGCGCCGCCGCCGCGGCGACCGCCAGGCCGCGTAGCCGCGTCAGGGCCGTGGCCACGGCACGTGAGCCCGCCAGCCATGGGATCAGGCAGAGTGCGGCCAGGATCAGCGCCATCACCGCCGATTCCTGATTGACCAGCGCTGATGCACCAAGGACCACGCCCAGGATCAATCCGCGGCCGACCGTCGGACCGCGGCGCAGCCGGACGGCCGCCTCGAGGGTCAGCGGCAGGAACACCGTGCCGTACGCGATATTGATGTGGTACCAGGCCTGGTACGTCAGCATCGCCGACAGCCCGAAGAACGCGCCGGCCGCGATCGCGCCGACCCTGGTGGGCAGCCACAGCCGGGCGGCTCGGTACATCGCGTAGCAGGCCAGGCCCGGCAGCACGATGTTCAGCAGGTTGTAGGAGGCCGATGGGCCGAAGACCAGCGTGACGGGGGCCATCAGCGCACCCAGCAGCGGGACCAGGGTCTGGTAGCCGAGCTGGAGCCCGGCCGGCGCGGCCAGGTACGTGGTGGACCACGGGTTGTGCAGGTGGATGATCTGGTGCGCTACCCACCACAGGTCCCACACGTAGATGGCCACGTCCCTGCTGTACGGCAACCGGCCGGTGATGTAGGACGACAGCGGCCACGTCGCCGCGACCCCGGCCACGAGGAAGCCGGCCAGCACCGCCACCTCTTGCACCCACGGGCGTCGGGCCGCGGCCCGCAACCGCTCTCCCGTGCCCGCAGCCGGCCCCCGGTTGCCGGCGACCTTCCCCTCGATCATGACCGCAGCCTAGTGGTGCGATACGGATCACACCTACTCGAGGGCTTCTGCGGATGCAGGTCCGCGCGATGCTGGGCCATCCTTGCTTCAGATGAAAATCTCCGAGGCGCTCGTGCTGCTGGCCGCCGGGACGGTCGGCGGCATCTTCAGCACGGTGGTGAGCATCGCCTCACTGGTCACGTACCCGGTCCTGCTCGCGCTCGGGGTGCCGCCGCTGTCCGCCAACATGACCAATACCGTCTCGCTCGTACTCACCGGGGCCGGCTCGGTGGCCGGGTCCAGGCCCGAACTCGCCGGGCAGGGCCGGCGCGTGCTCCGGCTCGGCGTGATCACGGCGCTCGGCGGGGCGGCGGGGGCGGCGGTCCTGCTGGCGACTCCGGCGAGCACGTTCACCCACGTCGTTCCGGTGCTGATCGCCGGCGCGTCGCTGGTGCTCTTCGTCCAGCCGAAGATCACCAAGCTCGCGCCGGCCCAGGCGCCGGACCGGCGGCGCAGGCTGGTTCTTGGCGCGGGGCTTTTCGCGGTGGCCACGTACGTGGGGTATTTCGGCGCGGCCGCGGGCATCTTGCTGCTCGTGGTGCTCAGCGCGACGATCTCAGAATCGCTGGTTAAGGTGAACGCGATCAAGAACGCCGTCTCAGGCATGGCCAATGCCATGGCCGCGGTGTGCTTCGCATTGTTCGGCGACGTTAGATGGGAGCTCGTGGTCCCGCTCGCGGCGGGCTTCGGCATCGGCGGGTGGATCGGGCCCAAGATCGCCCGCAGGATTCCCGCCGAGGCCTTCCGGGTCGTGGTGAGCCTGTGCGGCCTGGGCCTTAGCCTGAAGCTTGGCCTAAGCGCGTACCGCTGACGCCACGCACAACTCAGCCCTTACGGCTGCCCGGCCGCAACACCTCATTCCGGCGATGAAACCATTCTTCCCATATCCATCGCGATGGTTTACCCTGTGTGAATGAGCCGGGACTAGGGGTGAGGTTCGGGCGTGGGGTTCGTGGTGCTTATCGCGGCCATAGCGGTCATCGGCTACTTCGTGTCGCTGCGAATTCACCCGCTCAGGAAATGCCCTACCTGCAAGATGACCGGCAGGCACTTCGGCAGCATCTACCCTTACTCGTACCGGCGCTGCCGCAAGTGCGACGGCACCGGGCGTCGCGACCGGCTCGGCACGCAGGTCTTCTACGGCGGGACCAGGCACACGGGGAACTTCCCGAAGAGGTAGAAGAGGCAAAGGGGCAGCAGCCCGCCCGCTCGCCCGCTAGGGAGTGACGGTGACCTTGCCGACGGCCCCCTGCTCAGCGGCCTCGTGCGCGGCCACGATGTCGTCGAGGCGGACCTTGTGCACGGGCAAGGCGGTGAGGTCGCCCGCCGCGAGCGCCGCGGTGATATCGACGGCCGCCCGCTCCATCGCGGCCACCGGAACTCCGTACAGCAGGACGAACTTGACCGTGACGTTGGCGCTCATGCAGGCCCGGACGGGCAGCACCGGATCGGCAGACTCGGCCGCGTAGGTCACGATCACCGTCCCCGGCCTAGATACCGCCAGGTCGAGCGCGAGGTTGGCGCCGAGCGCCAGCTCGATCACCCGGTCGACGGCCGGGGCGAACGCGCGCACCTGCTGGGCCGCGTCCGCCGAGCGGTAGTTCACCACCAGGTCCGCGCCGGCCTTCTCGGCCAGCGCCGCCTTCCCGGGGCCGCTCACGGTCGCGATCACTCGAGCCCCGGACCGTTTGGCCAATTCGATAGCGAAGTGACCGACAGCTCCTGCACCTCCAGCCACCAGTACGGTCTGGCCGTCCACCGGGCCGTCCGAGAGCAGGCAGTAGTGCGCGGTCATGGCCGGCACGCCGAGCTGGGCCCCGAGGTCGAACGAGGCGCCGTCGGGCAGCGGCACGGCCTGCCGTCCCGGTACCACGGTCCACTCGGCGGCAGTCCCCCACCGGCGCCCGGCGGCTGCGAGCCACAGCCACACCCGCTCGCCGACACGCCCCGGGTCGACTCCGGGACCGACCGCTTCGATGATGCCCGCGCCGTCCTGGTGCGGGATCTGGAATCCGTCGATGGGGCGCGGCACCGCTCCCGAGCGGGCCTTGTAGTCGGTGGGGTTTATCCCCGAGGCGCGCACCCGGACCAGAACCTCGCCAGGCCCCGGCTGGGGCCGCTCGATCTCCTCGACGCGCAGCACCTCGGCGGCCGGTCCGGTCTTGCTGTACAAGGCTGCTTTCATGGGTGCAGCGTAACGCCCTTAAACACCTTGTCCACGGCGTTACGCGGCCCGTGCACCGCGAGCCCGGCGAAGTCCAGGTCAGCCGCGGTGACCGCGCGCACCACGGCCCGGTTATCGTCATCGTTGCCGGTCGCGAACATGTCCATGGTGTAGACCGCCACCGGCATCTCGCGCGCCAGCGCCCGCCGGTGCGCCTGGCGGAGCGTCTCGCCGTCGGCCGAGTAGACCACCACCGGCTGGCGGAAGAGTTCCAGGTACGTGTTCCCCGACCCGTCCTCGTACGGCTTGCCCAGGATGTCGGCCGTGCTGCCCGCGATGCCGCTGGCCAGGAACGCGGTCACGTTCAGCTTCTGCCACTGCTCGATGTCCGCGCGCACGGCAATGGCGATCTTGGTATCGAAACGCACCGCGTCATCGTGGCACGCCGGCGGCCCCGGGTCTTGAACGCTGGAGCGCGGCGAGGACCCGTACTGCGATAATGAGGTATGCCTGTCAACGGCGACCCTTCGTCCCGGGACTGGGCCAGGTACTGGCGCGCGGACGGGATGCCGGTCGAGGCGATGCGCGCGCACTTCACGTCGCACGTGTATCACCGGCACTCGCACGAGAGCTACTCCTTCGGAGTGACCGAGGCCGGTGCGCAGGCGTTCACCTGCCGTCGCGGGCGACACGTGAGCGGCGCCGGCATGGTGATGACGTTCAACCCCGACGATCCGCACGACGGGCACGCGGCCGACCCGGACGGGTTCACCTACTGCATGGTGCACATCTGGCCGGAGTTCTTCGCCAGCCTGATCGGCGACCGGTATCCGCTTCCGCTGTTCGGCGCGCCGGTGCTCTACGATCCAGTGACCGCGCGGTCGCTGCGCCGCCTGCACATCGTCCTGACCGGCCCAGACCGGAACATCACCGAGCTCGAACGGTACGAGCGGCTCACCGCCACGGCCAGGCTCCTGGTCCGGCACGCATCCGGGTCCGGCCCGGCGGCGGGCCCGGCCAAGCCCGCGGGCTCTGACGCGCGTATCGCCGCGCGCATGCGCGAGCTCATGCACGACGGGCGCGCCGCCGCGGACCTGACCGCTGACGACCTGGCCGCGGCCGCCGGATGCAGCAGGTACGCCGCCTACCGAGCCTTTCGCCGGGCCTACGGGCTCGCGCCCAGTGACTACCAGCGCCAGCTAAGGGTGCGCGCGGCGCGCAGGCTGCTCTGCGGGGGCGCGGCGCCCGCGGACGCCGCCGCCGAGGCCGGGTTCGCCGACCAGGCGCACCTGACCCGCTGGTTCCGGCGGTACTACGGGGTCACCCCGGGCGCCTACCGCAGCGCGGTATACCCGCGGGACGTGGCGCACCGGTGACCGCCAGCGCCTGGAGCACGATCGCCAGCCTGGCCACCGCGCTGGGCACGCTGATCCTCGCCGTGGCCACGTTCTCCGCGGTCAGGTCGTCAAACCTGATGGCCAAGGTCGCCCAGCAGCAGCTGCTGGTCCAGCTGCGGCCGGTGCTGACCACATCGCGCCGGGAGGACCCCACCCTCAAGATCAACTTCGGTGACCAGAAGTGGGTGCGAGTCCCCGGCGGCGGCGCGGTGGCCGAGGTCGGCGCCGGCGACGGGTCGCTGGGCCCGGACACCCCGGTCGTGTACCTCGCGATCGCGCTGCGCAACGCGGGCAGCGGCATCGCCGTCCTGCACGGCTGGCGCTTCTACCCAGAGTGGCACCAAGATCGGCAGCACGCTCCGCTGGAGGAATTCCGGCCGCAGACCCGGGACCTGTACATCCCGGTCGGCGATGTCGGGTTCTGGCTGGGAGCGTTCCGTGACGCCGGGCAGGCCGGGTACGACGAAGCGCGGAAGGCCATAGAAGCCCACGAGCCGTGGACGGTGGACCTGCTCTACGGTGACGGCGAGGGCGGGCAGCGGACCATCACCAGATTCACGGCGCTGCCGTTCAACCGCCCGGTCCAGGAGCCAGAACCAGGCGCGAACCCGGACCCCAGGACGGAAGTGGCCTGGCTCGCCTCGGCTAGCAGGCACTGGAACGTCGACCGTCCTGACCCAAGATGACCCCGCTGACCGGGCGCGCACAGCGATATCTCAGCCAATTCCCACGTCAGTACGGCGATTTCTGAGCGCTTACCTCTGGTACTGTCGCGTTCCTTCTATGACAATTGGGTATCAAACTTTACCTAGGCGTCACAGATTCGTGACACAGCGAGGCGGGTGACCGGAACAGGTGCGGTTGCGAGCGGGGCGGCGAGCCGGGCGGCGTCCGCCTGTTCGCGACGACCAGGAGCGCCCGGCCGCCAGCAATAGCGGCCCGCGCAAGCGGGCACGCTGGTTTACCCGGCCACCGGTCAGCGCAGCGCTGGTCACCGTGCTGACCTTCGGCATCGTCGTCACGGTTACCCCGGCCGACGGCGCGCCCGGCGACATCTTGTCCGGCTTCGCGCGGGCGGTACGGCACCTGGTGACGCCCTCGCAAAACGGGCAGGACTTCGCGGGCACCGCGGCCGTCGGCGCGCTGTTCACCACGGCGGGGGGCAAGCTCGGCGGTCACTTCTGCACCGCGAGCGTGGTCAACAGCCCGCATGGTGACCTGGTCGTCACCGCCGCGCACTGCGTCACCGGCACCTCCGGCGCCCTCGCGTTCGTGCCCGGCTACCACAGCGGCGCCACCCCGTACGGGGTGTGGACCGTGACCAAGGTGTACGTGGACCGTTCATGGAGTTCCTCGGCCGACCCCGACGACGACTTCGCCTTCCTGAAGGTCAGCCAGCCCGGCTCGATCGTGCCCATCGAGGATGTCACGGGCGCCGAACAGCTCCGGACCGGCACCCCGGCCCGCCAGCTGGTCGAGGTCATCGGGTATCCCGACGCCGCGAACGTGCCGATCACCTGCCAGAACTGGACCACGCAGCCCATGGCCGATCAACTTGAGTTCGACTGCGGCGGCTATACCGACGGGACGAGCGGCGGGCCCTTCCTGACCGACGTCAGCCCGCGGACCGGGCAGGGCACGGTCATCGGGGTGATAGGCGGGTACGAGCAGGGCGGCTTGACCCCGCAGGTCTCGTACTCGGCCATGTTCGGCGCGAACGTAGCGGCCCTGTACCAGACGGCGGTGGCCGGCGGCTGACCGCTGGCCGGCTTTGATTCAGCCCGGGACGGGCGGCGGGACGATCTCGTCGATCTGGGCCAGTTCGGCCGCGGACGGGATCCACTCCGATGCCGCCGCGTTCGCCTTGACCTGCTCGGGAGTCATCGCTCCGGCGATCACGGACGAGCAGCCGGGCTGCGCCGCGAGAGCGCCGATCGCGGTCTCCAGGATCGTGACCCCGTGCGCCTGAGCCCAGGCGATCAGCGCTTCGACCTTGACCAGCTTGTCCTCGGTGACGTAGCCCGGGCGGCTGGCCAGCCTGCTTCCGGACGGGATCGCCTGCCCGTGCCGGACCTTGCCGGTCAGCAGCCCGTTGGCCAGCGGGAAATAGGGCAGCACGCCCAGCCCGAAATGCCTGGCGGCGGGCACGACTTCCGTCTCCGCGCCGCGTTCGAGCAGCGACCAGTGATTCTGGGCGGACACGAACGGGGTGCGGCCGGCGGTCGCCGCCAGGTGCGCGGCATCGGCGAGCTGCCAGCCGGAGAAATTGGAATGGCCGATATAGCGGACCTTGCCCTCGGTGACCAGCTCGTGCAGGGCCGCGAGGGTTTCCTCGACCGGGGTGACCGGATCCGGCGTGTGCAGCTGGTACAGATCGATGTAATCCGTGCGCAGCCGGCGCAGCGACTCGGTGACGGCCCGCCGGATGTAGGCCCGGCCGCCCTTGGCGCCCGCCGCCGGCCCGTATCCCATGTCCGCCTTCTGGTGGCCGAACTTCGTGGCCAGCACGACCTGGTCCCTGCGGCCGCCGAGGATCTCGCCGAGCGCGCTTTCCGACCCGCCGCCATTGCCGTACGTGTCTGAGGTGTCCAACAAGGTGATGCCAGCGTCGATGGCCGCGTCTACCACCGCGCTCGCCCCGGCCACGCCGAGGCGCCCGCCGAAGTTGTTGCAACCCAGTCCGACCACCGATACCAGCAGTCCCGATTCGCCCAGCGGCCTGTAGCGCATGAGGTCAGTTTATGGATGGCGGTGACCTCGCGCCGGGCCGGCGCTGGCCGAAACGGCCACGGCCCGCCGGGGTAGATGAGATGATCTCGGCAACACGTGGAGGGACTCGACATGGAAGCGCCCGCCGACAATCCCCGGCCGCGGGGGCCTGATGACGGGCTGCGGCCGGAGGACGCGAATCCCGCGCGAACGCGGCGCCGCGCCGACGCCCCGCGTGCGGCGGTCCTCGGCTCCCTGACCATCGCGGGACATCCCGACCAGGTCGGCGCGGCCCGGGCCTTCGTGGTCCGGACGCTGAGCGCCGACCAGGGGGGCGCGGACGCTGACGCGGCGGCGCTGCTGACGTCAGAAATCGTCACGAACGCCATACAGCACAGCAGGTCGGGTGCCGCAGGCGGAACCGTCACCGTCGTCGTCATCGGGGTGCCAGGCGGCATTCTCGTCGAGATCATCGACGGCGGTTCGGCTGGCGCTCCGATCGTGAAGGGCGACTTGTACGCGGCGCAGGGACACGGTCTGTTCCTGGTTCACCGTCTGGCCGCCCAGTGGGGCTATCACCGGGACTCAGCCAGTACCACGGTCTGGTTCCACCTGCCGGCCGGAGGCAACCAGCAGCAGGCCGGCCAGCAGCCGGGTCGGGAAGCAAGCCGAGACCCCGACCGCGCGCGGCGCGCCGAAGAGCGCCTGCCGGGCAACGAACCTTACCGGACCGGCACGGAACCGTACCGGACCCCGCCGACCCGGCGTCCGGCCGTGGCGATGCCATCTGGGTCGCCTCTCGCCTGATCGGGTCAGAATAAGACGCATGACCAAGGCACCACGCCCGTACGGGACCGGGCCCGGGACGATCACGCCAGACGGCTGTGCCGTCGACTTCTACGCGCAGATGCCTGATTACGGCGAAGCCGCCATCGTGCACGCCGCCGCGGGAGCCGGGGCGTGCGTTCTCGAACTCGGCTGCGGCGCCGGCCGGATCACCCGCCCGCTGGCTGCGCTCGGCCACGAGGTCGTCGCGGTCGATGAGTCAACGGAGATGCTGGAGCACGTGCGCGACGCCGAGACCGTGTGCGCGCGGATCGAGGATCTGCGTCTCGGCCGCCGGTTCGGCGCCGTCTTGCTCGCATCGCACCTGATCAACGCGGATGACGATACCCGCGGTGCCTTCCTGGCCGCGTGCCGGCGTCATGTCGCCCACGACGGGTGCGTCATCGTTCAGCAGCACCCGCCGGAGTGGTTTGCGGCCGTCGCCGAGACCGAGATCACGCGGGACGGCGTCATCTACCGGATGCGCGACGTGTCACATCCGGCACCGAACCAGGCGTCGGCCACCGTCGAATACCTGGTCGGCGACAAGCGCTGGACGCAGACGTTCACGGCCACCCGCCTCGACGAGACCGAGCTAGCGGCCGCGCTCGCCGCGGCCGGGCTGCGCCTTGATCGTTACCTCACCGAGGACCGCGGTTGGTTCCGCGCCGTTCCGGCCGACCCGGCGGCCGGAACGGCGCCTCAGACAACCTTCGCCCCGCAGGCCTCAGCAGTTGTCCCCGACGCTGCCGCTGACACGATCGTGGACAAAAACCCCCGGGAATCCGGCGGTTTCTGTCCACGATAATGATTTCGGGTATCAGCGCCGGGTGTTACCAGGCGCTGGCCTGCGTTGCTGCGTCCCGGCAGCCGGCCCGGTCTCGCGGACCCGAGCAGGACGATGGGTCCTGCCTCACCTACGTGGGGCTAGCCGCCGCTCTTGCGGCGGAACGAACG
>JASHVM010000700.1:0-6960 GCA_030044595.1 Streptosporangiaceae bacterium | reverse complement strand
CGGGTTCGGCCCTGACCGCGTCCCGCACGGCGAGCGTCAGGCTCACGTCGAGCGCGTTGCGCCGATCCGGCCGGGCCAGGCGCAGCCAGCGGTAGCCGGCCGGGCTACGGGTGACCATCAGCTGAGGATGCGTCATGCGAAGCTCCCGAAACGTCTGAAATATGGTATACCAAATGAACGGACCGGCGGCGGACGTCAACGGACCGGCGGTGCAGGCCATGAGTCCGGCCCGCCCCATGAACGCCGACGGACCCGCAGCGAACCCGAGGAGCTCGCCAGGTGAAGCCAGCGCCGTTCGCCTACCACCGCGCGCACAGCGTCGGTGAGGCGGTCGCGCTGCTGGCTGAACTCGGCGACGAAGCCAAGATCCTGGCCGGCGGCCTGAGCCTGGTCCCGATGATGAACTTCCGGCTGGCCCGGCCCGCCGCGCTCATCGACGTGACCAGGATCGAGGGCCTGAGCTACCTGCGCCCCGACCCGGCCGGGCCGGGAAGCCAGGGCGGCGGCCTTCGCATCGGCGCGCTGACCACGCACCGCGCCGTCGAGACCAGCCGCGATCCGGCTGTCTTGTCCGGGTTCGGCGTCCTGCCCCGTTCGGCCCGCTGGATCGGGCACTACCCGATCCGCAGCCGAGGCACGTTCGGCGGCAGCATCGCGCACGCGGACCCGGCTTCGGAGTGGTGCCTGCTCGCGGTGCTGCTCGGTGCGCAGGTCATCCTGACCGGGCCGCGCGGCCGGCGCGCGGTGCCGGCCGCGGGGTTCTTCCTGGGGTATTACACCACGGCAGCCAGCCCGGACGAGATGATCACCGAGCTCAGCTTCCCCCAGGTGGCGCCCGGAGCGGTGCTTACCGAGTTCGCTCAGCGGCAGGGGGATTTCGCCATCGTCGCCGCCGCGGTGTCGGCGGACATCAGCGGCGGCGTCTGCCGGTCGGCGCGCGTGGTGCTGGGCGGTGTCGGCCCGCGGCCCGTCCAGGTCAACGCGGACGCGCTGGCCGGCCAGCCGGCCAGCGCCAGCACCTGGCAGGCCATGGGAGAGCACGCGGCGAGCCAGATCGACCCGCCCGAGGATACGCACGGCAGCGCCGAGTACCGGCGCAGGCTGACCGCAACCCTCGTGTCGCGCGCGCTCGCCGAGGCGAGCGAGGTCATCGAGCCGGGCGAGCCGGGCGAGGACGCCAGGTGAGCCACTGGGTCGGCGCCGCGGTGCCACGCAAGGAAGACCGCAGGCTGCTCCTCGGCCGGGGCCGGTTCGTGGCCGACCTCGCCCGGCCGGGCCTGCTGCACGCCGCGTTCGTGCGCAGCCCGCACGCGCACGCCGAGGTCAGGAACATCGACGCCGGCGCCGCGCGGAAAGCGCCGGGAGTAACCGCGGTTTTCACGGCCGCTGACCTCGGCTACCCGCACCTGCTCGCGCTGCTGGAGCGGGATGAGTTCGTCCCCACCCGGATGCCCATTCTCGCCGGGGACACGGTGCGTTTCGTCGGCGAGCCGGTCGCGATCGTGATCGCCGACGACGCCTACCAGGCCGAAGACGCGGCCGAGACCGTGCAGGCGGACTGGGTTCCGCAGCGCTCCGTGACCAGCATCGAAGCCGCGAAGGCGGACACCGCGCCCCGCCTGCACGAAAAAGCGCAGGGCAACCGCCTTGTCGACCTGCTGATGTTCGACGACGACCGGCTCGCCGAGATCTTCGCGGACGCCCCGGTCACGGTCGATGCGACGTTCGAAAGCGCCCGGGTCGCGGCGCTGCCGCTCGAGGGGCGCGCCTGCCTGGCCGAGTGGGACGACCGCGACGACCAGCTGGTGGTGCACGTCTCCACGCAGGTCCCGCACCAGGTCCGCTCCGGGGTCGCGCAGGCCCTCGGCGTCCCGGAGCGGACCGTCAGGATCATCGCCCCCGATGTCGGCGGCGGGTTCGGCCTCAAGTGCGTGGTCGGCCGGGAAGAGGTGGCCGTGGCCGCGGCCGCGCTGCGGCTGCGCCAGCCCGTGTGCTGGGCCGAGGACCGGCAGGAGAACCTGACCGCCTCGTTCCACGGCCACGAGCAGCGGTACCAGGTCCGCGCGGCGTTCTCCGCCGACGGCCGGATCCTCGCCCTGGACGCGGAGGTCGACTGCGACACCGGGGCGTACTCCGCGTTCCCGTTCACCTGCGCGGTCGAGCCGCTGATGGCCGCGACCGAACTGCCCGGCGTGTACAAGGTGCCCGCGTACCGGGCGCGCGGCCGGGCCATCGCCACGAACAAGGCCCCTGCCGCGCCTTACCGGGGGGTGTCGCGACCGCAGATCGTGCTGGTCATGGAGCGGCTGATGGAGAAGGCGGCGGCCGCGCTCAAGCTCGAGCCGCTCGAGGTCAGAAGGCGCAACCTGATCGGCCCCGGCGAGTTCCCTTACCGCGGGGTCAACAACATCACCTACGACGAGGGCAGCTATCGCGAGTCCCTCGACCTGGCCGAGCGGCAGGTAGCCCAGAAGGCCTGGACCGCCGAACGTGACCGGCTCCGCCGGGCCGGGCAACGGGCCGGGATCGGGTACGCGTGCTTCTCCGAGCGCACCGCCTACGGGACGCCCACCATGTCGCAGCGCCGGATGCGGATGACCCCGGGCTACGACACGGCCATGGTGCGGATGGACCCGACCGGCGAGGTCATCGTCACCACCGGGACCTGCGGCCACGGCCAGGGACACGAGACCACGTTCGCCCAGATCGTCGCGGACCGACTGGGCGTGCACCCGGACCGCGTCCGGCTCCGCCAGGGAGATACCGACCTGGCCTCCTACGGCTGGGGCACCTGGGGCAGCCGCTCGGTGGTGATCGGCGGCGGCGCCGCCGGGCGCGCCGCGGACATCGTCGCCACCCGCCTCAGGAGGGTCGCCGCGTCCCTGCTGGAGGCCAGTCCGGCCGACGTCGAGCTTACCGACGGCACGGCCCGCATCCGCGGCGACGATACCGCGGCCATCCCGATCCCCGAGCTGGCCAGGGTGGCCCACTTCCAAGCCGACCGGCTGGCCGAGGACCTGCGGTACGGCCTGGAGGCCCGGGCCTCGTTCGACCCGCCCGGCACCTTCTCCAACGCCTGCCACGTCGCGATGGTCACCATCGACCCCGGCACCTGCGCGGTCAGGCTGCACCGGTACCTGGTGGTCGAGGACTGCGGCGTGGTCATCAACCCAGTGGTGGTGGACGGGCAGGTCCGGGGCGGCGTCACCCAGGGCGTGGCGGCTGCGCTGCTGGAGCGGGTCTGCTTCGACCCAGACGGGCAGCCGCTCAGCGCGACCTTGATGGACTACCTGGCACCCACGGCCGCTGAAATGTGCGACGTGGACATCGTCCACCTGCAGACGCCGTCGAGTTTCAGCGAGACCGGCGCGAAGGGGATGGGCGAGGGCGGCACGATCGGCGCCCCCGCGGCGGTCCTCAACGCGATCAACGACGCGCTGTCCGACACCAGCGTCCGCTTCGACCACATCCCGGTGCTGCCGCAGCACGTGAGCGCCGCGCTAGACGGAGCCGCCCGATGAAGGACACGCACGCCATCTGTTTGACGGTCAACGGCCGCGAGCACGAACTGGCCGTCGAGGCCCGCCGGACGCTGGCCGACGTGCTCCGCCACGACCTCGGGTACACCGGCACGCACCTGGGCTGCGAGCACGGCGTCTGCGGCGCGTGCACGATCATCCTCGACAACGCTCCGGTGCGGGCCTGCCTGGTCTTCGGCGTCCAGGCTGACGGGGCCGAGGTGCGCACGGTGGAAGGGCTCGCCGACGGAGAGCAGCTCTCGGATCTGCAGCAGGCGTTCAGCGATCACCACGCGCTGCAGTGCGGGTTCTGCACCCCGGGCTTCCTCATGCTCGCCGAGGCGTACCTCGCCGAAGCAACCGACCGAGAAGAAGACCAGCTCACCGAGGAGCAGGTCCGCGAGCTCGTCGCCTCGAACCTGTGCCGCTGCACCGGGTATCAGGGCATCGTCGAAGCGGTCCTGGCGACCGCGCGAACCCGCCGGTCACGGCCCAAGGGCGCCACGTGAGCGTGATCGGGGCCCGGCTGCCGCGCAAGGAAGACCCCCGGCTGCTCCGCGGGCGGGGCCGGTTCGGCGACGACATCAGCGCCCCCGGTCAGCTATGGGCCAGGATCGTCCGCTCGCCTTGCGCGCACGGGCAGGTCCGCGGGCTGGATGTCACGCGGGCCGCGAAGGCCGCCGGCGTCACCAAGGTCGTCACCGCCGGCGACCTTCCTCGCGGGCCGGTCATTCCCGTCCGGCTCGCCGTCCCCGGCACCAACCTCAGCGACCACCTGCAGCCGGTCCTGGCCCGCAGCACCGTCCGCTACGTGGGCGAGCCGCTCGCGGTGGTGGTGGGCGAGGATCCTTACGCCTGCGAGGACGCCGCCGAACTGGTGGAGGTCGACATCGCCGAGGCGCCCGCAGCGCTGGACGCGCGTACCGCACCCGCGGGCCACGAGAACACGGCCGCCGAACTCACCGCGGGCTACGGAGACATCGACGCCGCCTTCGCCGGCGCCCGGCACGTCGTCCGGATCGATCTCGCGATCGGCCGGCACACCGGGGTACCGCTCGAGCCGCGCTGCCTGCTGGCGGTGCCCGACCCGGACACCGGTGCCCTGGACATCTTCGGCATGACCAAGGTCCCGGTGTTCAACCGCGACCTGCTGGCCAGCCTGCTCGGCGTGGACGAGACATTGATCCACGTACACGCCGTCGACGCCGGCGGCGGGTTCGGGGTCAGGGGCGAGTTCTATCCGGAGGATTTCCTCATCCCCTGGCTGGCCGCCACGCTCGCCCGTCCGGTCAAGTGGGCTGAGGACCGGGCCGAGCACCTGACCGCGGTGAACCATTCCCGCGAGCAGTACCACCGCATCGCGGCCGCCTTTGACGCCGACGGCCGGATCACGGGCCTGGACGACGACATCACGCACGACAACGGCGCCTACATCCGGACCCACGGGGTCGCGGTGCCCGAGCTGACCGTGGCCATGCTCCCCGGACCCTATCGGGTTCCCGCCTACCGGGGCCGGATCCGGGTGGTGCTCACGAATAAGACGCCGTGCGGAACCTACCGCGCGCCGGGCCGGTTCGAGGGCACCGCGGCCCGCGAGCACCTGCTCGACGTGGCCGCCGACCAGCTCGGCATCGACCGCATCGAACTGCGCCGGCGCAACCTGCTCACCGCCGGTGAAATGCCGCACGAGCGCCCGATCAAGACCCTCCGCACGGACCTGGTGCTCGATGTCGGCGACTACCCGGCTCTGCTCGCGGCGGCGGCCGGGGAAGCGGACCGCCTCGGCTACCGGACGCCGCCGGATGGCGCGGGACCCGGCCAACCGGCCCCCCGCCTTCGCGGATTCGGCCTGGCCATGTTCGTGGAGAAGAGCGGGCTGGGACCGCAGGAAACAGCCGACGTAACCGTGAGCAAGTCCGGCGCGGTGCACGTCTACTCCGGCGGCACCTCGATGGGACAGGGCATCGAGACGGTCCTCGCGCAGATCGCCGCGGCCGCGCTGGGTGTCGATCCGCGCACCGTCCACGTCACGACGGGTGACACGGCGGCCCAGCCGTTCGGCGCCGGGTCCTGGGCATCCCGGTCGACGGTGGTGGGCGGCAGCGCGGTCCACCAGGCCGCGACCGCGGTTCGGCAGCGAGCGGTCCAGCTAGCCGCGCGGATGCTCGAGGCCGGCCCGGGTGACCTCGAGGTGCGCAGCGGTTACATCGGCGTCCGCGGGGACCCGAGCGCCCAGGTCGGCCTGGCCCAGATCGCCCGGGCAGCCGAGCCCGCCAGCCCGTACCTCGAACCGGGCGAGCCGGCCGGCCTGTCCGCGCGCCGCCGCTTCGAGGTCTCCCGCATGACCTACCCCTACGGCGCGCACGTCGCGGTCGTGGAGGTCGACCCCGGCACCGGGCAGGTCCGGGTGCTGCGCTACCTGGTGGCCTACGAGGTCGGCCGGGCGATCAACCCGATGCTGGTGGAGGGTCAGCTGAGGGGAGGCGTGGCGCAGGGGATCGGCGGCGCGCTATTCGAGGAGTTCAGCTACGACGACGCGGGCCAGCCGCAGGCGATTTCCTTTATCGAGTACCGGATGCCCACCGCGGCCGAAGTGCCGCCGGTCGACGTCATCGTGTCACAGGACGCCCCGTCGCCGGGCAACCCGCTCGGGGTCATGGGTGCGGGCGAGGGAGGCATCAACGCGGTCGGCGCGACGATCGCGAACGCGGTGCGGGACGCGCTCGGCTTGGCTGGCGGCGTCGGCCAGCTGCCCCTCACCCCGGACCGGGTCCGGGTCCTGGCCGAGCAGGCCGGGCGCGCCGGCCGGCACGACGCCGTCAGCCGGGAGGGAGGCGCCGCATGACCACCGAAGTGCCGGGCTACATCAGCAAGACGGACCTGGTCGCTGCCCTGATCCGCGAGCTGGTCATCACCGGCGAGCTCGCCGCGGGCGAACAGCTGCGCCAGCGCGACCTGGCCCAGCGTTTTCACGTCAGCCAGACCCCGGTCCGCGAGGCGATGCGCCGGCTGGAATCAGAAGGGCTGCTGGTCTGTGACACCCACCGCGGTTTCACCGTGGTCGCTCCCGACGACGGCCGGATCGAGGAAAACTTCCAGATCCGCGCGGCGCTCGAGTCGCTGGCCGCGTCGCTGGCCGCGCGCAAGATCGACGCGGAAGGCCTGGCCCGGCTGCGGGACCTGAACGATCAGATGCGCGCGCGGGCCGACGACGACCCGTCGTACGCCGAGCTCAACCGGGAGTTTCACTTCACCGTGTACGAGTATGCGCACAGCCCGTTGCTGCTGTCGCTGATGCGGCTGCTGTGGGCGTCGTTGCACGGCGGGCCGAAGGTGCTACGGACGCACGCCGAGTCCGCCCGCCAGCACGACGAGATCCTCAAGGCGCTGGCCGCCGGCGACGCCGCCGCAGCGTCCGCCCGGACATACCACCACATTATGG
>JASHVM010000699.1:0-7143 GCA_030044595.1 Streptosporangiaceae bacterium | reverse complement strand
TACGGGCGCAGCCACGGCCTTCAGCCCCGGGACTACCTGTTCCTCGGCGCGGTCAGCGGCCTGGTCTTCGGGGCCAGCGAGGTGGTGCACTACTTCACCGTCAACGGCGTCGCGGAGTTCTACCTGACCGTGCAGTCGGCCGTCCCCTCGATCGAGCAGCTGATCAGTACCGGGCACTCCGCGCCGGCCTCGGTGTTCGCCGTGCTGATCGGCCCGGTGCGCTACTTCATCCTCGACTTCGTGTGGCGATTCCTCACCGATCCGATCACGCACGCCTGCTGGGCCGGCCTGACCGGCTACTTCATCGGGCTGGCGGCGACCGGCCGGTACAGGTGGTATCAGGTCGCCTGGATCGGCCTGGTCGTGGCCGCGATCTTGCACGGGCTGAACGACTGGGGCCAGGTGAACGGCCACCCGCTGTGGATCCTGGTCGTCCTGGTCAGCGGCATCTTGTTCCTCGGCTACGCGAAGGTCGGATCCCGCGGCGACGTGCACGCGTCGGACGGCTGGCCCTACGGCACCGCCGCCGCGCCGGCCGGGCGGCACAGCAGGCCGCAGGCCCAGCACCGGCCGGCAACCCCGGCCGGGCAGACCGCACCGGACGCGGGACCCGGACGCAGGCCGGCCAGGCCCTGGTGGGAGCACTGACCGCCGGGTCGCCGACCCGGGCGCCAGCACGGACGCGAAAGCACTACCGGTGGCCCGAGCCAGGGCGCATGGTTAGGGGATGGACAAACGCCTTCGCACCATGACCGACCTCATCGAACCGTTGCGGGTAGCGCCGGGGAGCAAGGTCAGGCTCAGCCGCGATCACGACCCGGGCTACACGGGCCACGTGACCCGCCCGGAGGCTGACGCGCTGCTCGCCGACAGCGTGGACCTGCTGGCCGAATACCAGGACCGGCTCGCCGCCCAGGATACGTTCGGCGTGCTCCTGGTGCTGCAGGGACTCGACGCCGCGGGCAAGGACAGCACGATCAAGCACGTGATGAGCGGCGTCAACCCGCAGTGGGTGGCGGTGAGTGCCTTCAAGCAGCCCTCCGTGGAAGAGCTGAACCACGACTTCCTCTGGCGTTACCAGCGCGCCCTGCCCGATCGGGGCAGGATCGGCATCTTCAACCGCTCCCACTACGAGGAGGTGCTCGTCGTCCGGGTGCATCGGGAGTTGCTCGCCGCGGAGCGGATGCCCGCGGCGGCGAGAAAATCCGACGTCTGGGCCCGCCGCTACCGGGAGATCAACGACTGGGAGCGCTACCTGGTCGACAACGGCATCGATGTCGTCAAGGTGATGCTGAACTTGTCCAGGCGGGAGCAGGCCAAACGGTTCCTCGACCGGATCGATCACCCGGAGAAGAACTGGAAGTTCTCACCCAGCGACGTCAGGGAGCGCCGCTACTGGGACGATTATCAGCAGGCTTTCGACGAGATGCTGAGCCAGACCAGCACGAAGTGGGCGCCCTGGTACGTGGTGCCGGCCGACCATAAATGGTTCAGCCACCTGGCCACCGCCGCGATCCTGGCCGCCGCGCTTCGCGCGATCAATCCGCGGTACCCGGCCGCTGACCCCTCGGTGCGGGAGGAGATGACGCAGGTCAGATCTGAGCTCGTCGGCGAACTCGGCGTCACCGGGACCGGCTGAGGGCGCGCCCGGCCTCACGTCACAGTCGGCATGCAAAAGTAGTAGCGGGTTCCGGCTCACTTGCCGAAGCTGAGCTGGTCGTCCGCCACGCCGATCCGGACGGTGTCCCCGGCGTGGAAGGTGCTGTCGAGCAGCAGGACCGCGAGCCGGTCGCCGAGTTCTCGCTGCAGCACCCGCCTGAGCGGGCGTGCGCCGTACTCGGGGTCGTAGCCGCGGGCGGCCAGCCACGCCTCGGCCGCCTGGCTGACCTCCAGCTTGATTCCGAGGCCCTCGGCGCGTTCGGCTAGCTGGCGGAGCTGGATCCGGACGATCTCGGTCAGGTCGGCTGGGGCCAGCGACCGGAACCTGACGATCTCGTCAATGCGGTTGATGAACTCCGGCTTGAAGAAGTCCTTCGGGTCCTCGCGCAGGTTCGAGGTCATGATGAGCAAGGTGTTGGTGAAGTCGACGGTCCGGCCGTGCCCGTCGGTGAGACGCCCGTCGTCCAGCAGTTGCAGGAGGGTGTTGAACACGTCGGAGTGAGCCTTCTCGATCTCGTCGAGCAGCACGACGGCGTAGGGCCGCCGGTGCACGGCCTCGGTGAGCTGGCCGCCCTCGTCGAAGCCGATATAGCCGGGGGGCTCGCCGATCAGCCGGGCCACCGTATGCCGTTCCTGGTACTCGCCCATGTCGATGCGGACCATCGCGCGCTCGTCGTCGAACAAGAACTCCGCCAGCGCGCGGGCCAGTTCCGTCTTGCCCACGCCGGTCGGGCCGAGGAACAAGAACGTGCCGATCGGCCGGTTGCCGTCGGACAGGCCGGCCCGGCTGCGCCGGATCGGACCGGAGACCACGCGGACCGCTTGGTCCTGGCCGATCACGCGGCGGCGTATCACGTCCTCCATCTGGATCAGCTTGACCGCCTCGCCTTCCATCAGCCGCGCCACGGGCACCCCCGTCCACGCGCTGACCACGGCGGCGACCTCCTCGGTGTCCACCTCGGACTTGACCATCCCGCCCGCCGCCTGGAGTTCGGACAGCGCCTTGGTGGCAGTCTCCAGCCGGCCGTCGAGCTCGCCGACTTGCCCGTACCCGATGTCGGCGGCCCGCGCGAGATTGCCCGCCCTCTCGTGCCTGGCGGCCTCCGCCCGCCTCGCGGCCAGTTCGTTCTTGATCGCCTGGATCGCGGCGATGGCCTCCTGCTCGGCCCGCCACCGGCCGGTCATCGCCGCCGCTTGCGCTCGCAGCCCGGCCAGTTCCTCAGCCAGCTCGTTTCGCCGGGGCGTCGGTTCTCCCCGGGAGTTCAGGGCGATGAGCTCTATCTCCACCCGCCGGGCCGCGTGCGCGACCTGGTCCAGATCGCGCGGGGCCGAGTCGATGCCGATCCGGACCCGGCTGGCCGCCTCATCGATCAGGTCGATCGCCTTGTCCGGCAGGTACCGCCCGGAGACATAGCGGTCGGACAGCGCCACCGCCGCCTCGATCGCGGAATCGGCGATCCGCACGCCGTGGTAGATCTCGTGCCGCTCACGCAGGCCCCTCAGGATCTCGATCGTGTCCTGCGCCGACGGCGGCTCGACGTACACCGGCTGGAACTGCCGCTCCAACGCCGCGTCCTTTTCCACATACTTGCGGTACTCGTCAGGGGCGCTGGCGCCGATCACCCTGAGCTCTCCGCGGGCCAGCATCGGCTTGAGCATGTTGCTGACGTCCATGCCGCCGTCGCCGCCGCCGGTTCCCACGATCATGTGCAGTTCGTCGATCAGCAGCAGGAACTCGCCCTTCGACACGGCCAGCAAGGCCAGCGCCGACTTCAGTCGCTCCTCGAACTCCCCGCGGATCCTCGCCCCGGCCAGCATCGTGGCCAGGTCCAGCGAGACCAGGCGCTTGTCCTGCAGCACCGGCGGAACCGTCCCCTCGGCGATCCGCAGCGCCAGCCCCTCGACGATCGCGGTCTTCCCCACGCCCGACTTGCCGATCAGCACCGGGTTGTTCTTGGTCTTCCGGCCCAGGATCTGGATCATCCGCGCGAGCTCGGCGTCCCGGCCGATCACCGGGTCGAGCTGCCCGCGCCTGGCGGCATCGGTCAGGTCACGGCCGTACCGCCAGCTCAGCGGGCTGCTCAGCTTCGACATCGCCGACCGCGCCCCGGCCTTCATCTTCCGCCCTCGGGGCATCCGTCCTCCTGCCCGCGCGCTTGCCGGTGCCCGTCCCGCGACTCCCGGAGCACGCTCCTGCCGTCAGGATCGCATATCCCAGCCGGGAGACGCGCCGACCGGATCCGGTCTTCACCGCGTACCGTCTTCCTTGATCCAGATGGACAAGTGGGCCGGCTCGAGAGCGGCGTGCACCGTTCTCGCCAGTTCGTCGTGGATCGCGCCCAGGTCCACGGCGTCCTGCAACCGGACCGCGAACGCGCCGATTATCTGGTCGGCGTTATAACGCGCGCGGTTGAACCGGCGGTCCACCACCCGCTGCACGCGCCGGCGCAGCGGGTGGAACAGCGCCGCCACCACCAGCGTGGAGCCCGCCACGCTCACCGCCGAATAAGCCGGCAGGACCAGGCTGGCCAGCAGGACCAGGCCCAGGTAGACGCCCACCAGCAGGCTGGTGACGATGGCGTAGGCGAGCGTCCGGCTGATGATCCGGTCGATGTCGTAGAGGCGGTACTTCACGATCCCCACGCCGATCGCCGCCGGGAGCGCGGCCGCGCCGAGGTCGGCGGCGTCCTGGACGGCCTGCGCGGCCCCGGAGGAGTAGTTGCCGGCGAAGATCGTGATGGCGGTGGCCACGACGCAGCACACTGCCCCGCCGATGAGCCACTTCAGCTGCTGCCGGCGGTTCCCGGTCGAGCGCCGGTAGCTGGCCACCTGCCGGCCGACGATGATCAGCCAGCAGACCAGGATCAGCGCGTCGGCGGTCCAGCCGAGGGGGGCCAGGATCCCGCCGGCGGCCGGCACCGCCAGCGGAGCGCCGGATGGCCCGATGCCCAGCGGGTGCCGCTCGATGGCGAGCGCCTGCCCGGCGACCAGGCCCGCGGCGAAGGCGGCCGACGCGGCGAGGAAGACCCACAGCAGCCAGCGCCAGCGGCGCGGCCGCGACTCGCCGCCCGGGAAGAGCAGGACCGTCAGCGCGGCCAGCACCGCGATGCCGAACTCGGCGGTTTCCAGCAGCACCGCCACCGGGCCCAGGGGCAACGTGCCGCGATGGATCCGGTAGTCGAACACGGAATACAGCAGCGCGACGCCGACCAGGGGAGTCAGCAGTGCCCAGCCGAGCAGCAGCCAGCCGATCGGGCTGGCCGGCTGGCGCCGCGCCACGACGAAGCCGACCACGAGGCAGACCAGGGCCGCCACGGTCCCGCCGGCGCCGTAGCCCGCCCTCTGGTAATCCCGGGTGAGCAGCAGCAGGACCCCGCAGACCGCGAACATCGACACGGTCAGGCCGGCCGCCACCAGCGCGACGCGGGCCGACACGGGTGAGGCCGGGCGGGACCGCCCTGAGGTGACCTCGGCCGCCATAGCGCCCTCCGGAAGTCCGGGCGATCGCATCTGACTCCCGGGTCCAGCTTAAAGAAGGCGGGGCGCGAAGGCACCCCGGCCGGCGGCGGAGCGTACCGTGAGCCGGTATGCGGCTGGTCGTGGTGGGCGGAGGGATCGTCGGCGCCGCGTGCGCGTACACGGCCAGCGGGCTGGGCGGGCACGTGACGCTGGTCGACGCCGCGATGCCGGGCCGCGCGACGCCGGCCGGCGCGGGGATCATCTGCCCGTGGACGGCGGCGGTCGACGACCGGTGCTGGTACGACTTCGCCTGCGCGGCCGCGCGGGAGTATCCGCCGCTGATCGCGGACCTGGCCCGCCTCGGCGAGACGGACGTCTCTTACCGCCAGGTCGGGGCGCTCGCCGTGGCCGGTGACCCGGGTAACGGCGACCTGGAGCGGGCCAGGCAGCGGCTCGTGGCGCGGCGTGCCGCGGCGCCGGAGATCGGCGACGTACAGGTCCTGACCAGCAGCCAGGCCCGGCGGCTGTTCCCGCCGCTGCGCCCGGGCCTGCGCGCGTTGCATATCCCCGGCGCGGCCCGGGTCGATGGCCGGAGCCTGGCCGCCGCCCTGATCAGGGCCGCGTCCGGGAACGGAGCGGCCATCAGGGCGGGCACGGCGCGGCTGGCCTGCCGCCCGGGCCGCGTCACCGGCGTGACGGTGGACGGGGAACTGGTCGAAGCCGACGCCGTGGTGGCGGCCACCGGCGCCTGGACGACCTCGTTCCTCGAGCCGGCCGGGGTCACGGTCCAGGTCGCCCCGCAGCGCGGGCAGATCGTGCACATCGGGCTCGGGCCCGCGGACACCAGCCGCTGGCCGGTGATCCTGCCCTCGGCTACCGGTCACTACCTGCTGGCCTTCGACGGCTCGCGGGTGGTCGCGGGCGCGACCCGGGAGACCGCCGCAGGCTTCGACGTCCGGGTGACGCCCGCCGGCCTGGCCGAGGTGCTGGCCAATGCCCTCGCCGTCGCCCCCGGCCTTGGTCCCGGGACCCACCTGGAGACCCGCGTCGGCCTGCGCCCGGTCGGCCCGGACATCCGTCCCCTGCTCGGCCCGGTCGACGGCGTCGCGGGCCTGGTCGTCGCGACCGGCCTGGGCGCGTCCGGCCTGACCATGGGCCCCTACGCCGGCGCTATCGCCGCCCGGTCTGCCCTGGGCCTGCCGCAGGGCATCGACCTCGGGCCGTTCGACCCGCTGCGCTCATGACAGCCGTCCGCCGTCTGGTTGCCGGGCCACGTTACAGTAGCCAGGGTGATGGCTGATCAGGCTCCGCGGCTGACCTCACTGTCGCCCGGCGCGGGCTGCGCGTGCAAGCTGCCGCTGGCCAAGCTTGAGGCGCTGTTCGCGTCGATGGGCCCGGTCGGCCCGGCCGCCGGCGACCTGCTCATCGGCGCGGCCGAAGGCGACGACGCGGCGGTGCTGCGCCTGGACGACGCGCGCGCGCTGGTGCTGACCACGGACTTCTTCACGCCGATCGTCGACGACCCGGGGGACTGGGGCCGGATCGCCGCGGCGAACGCGCTGTCCGACGTGTACGCGATGGGCGGCCGGCCGCTGTTCGCGGTCAACCTGGCCGCCTGGCCGGGCGACGGGCTGGACATCGCCGTCCTCGGCCAGGTCATGCGCGGCGGCGCGCAGGTCGCGGCGCAGGCCGGGTGCTTCATCGCGGGCGGGCACACCATCGACGACCCGGTGCCCAAGTACGGGCTGGCCGTGGTGGGCCTGGCCGACCCGGCCGCGCTGATGACCATCGACCGGGCCGAGCCCGGGGACCAGCTGATCCTGACCAAGGCCGTCGGCACCGGGGTGATCGCCACGGCGCTCAAGCGCGGCGCGGCACCGGCGGAGGCGGTCGATGCCGCCGTCGCGTCCATGACGCTGCTGAACGCCGGGGCCAGCGAGGCCGCGCTGGCCGCGGGCGTCCGCGCGGCCACCGACGTGACCGGGTTCGGGCTGTTGGGTCACCTGCACCGGATGCTGGCCGCCA
>JASHVM010000698.1:0-5941 GCA_030044595.1 Streptosporangiaceae bacterium | reverse complement strand
GGAAGTCCGGTCATCAGGTTGAGGACGCGGGGCGGGGCTTGCCGGGGGCCACCGTGCGGGCCAGGATCCCCAGCGTGGCCCGCAGTGCGCTTTCGGGAATGACCGGGAAGATGGCGGCCTCCTTCCAGGCCTGCTCGGCCGCCGACCAGTCGTAGTAGGACGTCACCAGCGTGCCCTGCTCGATGGGCTCCAGCCGGTAGCCGTACACATGGCCAAGATCCAGCTGGCCGCGCACGGTCCAGGCAATCTCCTGGTCCGGCACGAACTTGACGATCTCGACGGTGACGTCGTACAGACCCAGGGGATAGTCATTGAGCGCTTCCCGGTCCATGTGGACGACGAAGGTGTCTCCCACCTTGGTCACAATGTCGCCGCTGGCCTGCATCAACATGCCGGAGCTGTCGATGGCAACGTGCCCTTGGGGATCGGTGAGCACGGCGAAGATCTCGCCCGCGGATGCAGCCACCGCCCGCTGCACCTCCAGTCGTTCCGGCATGCGCCGATTGTCGCACTTCCGCCCATCGACGCCGACACCCATTGACCTTAGACCGCGCCCGCGTAGCCTTCGATAGGCGCTTATCTATTGCTCAGGTTGCGCACTGGGCACGCCGTATTCTGGGCTGGTGTCCCCGTATCTGCGGACGGGTCGCAACCACGGAGGCTGCATTGATCGTAATCACCGGCGGGGACGGGGAGTTCGGGCGACTGGTCGCCGGACGCCTGCTGGATCATCTGCCCGCCGGCACGGTCACCGTGACTGCCCGCGAGCCGCGGAAGGCCGGGCCGCTGAAGGACCGCGGCGCGGACGTGCGGCACGCAGACTTCGACGAGCCGGCGACCCTGGTACGGGCGTTCGAGGGCGCGGACACGGTTTTGATCAACGGAACCAACTACGGAACCGATCCCGCCAGGCGCGCGCAACAGCATGCCGCGGCGATCAGCGCAGCGGCGGAATCAGGCGCGGGACGGCTTGTCATCACCACCTGGCAGGATCTTGACCACTGCCGCATGCCCGAAGTCTCGGACTACCTCCTCACCGAGACGCGCGCCAGAGCGGCACACACCCTGGTGACCATCATGCGGCTGACTTCCGACCTGGCCGCATTGGTCGCCCGAGACGTCCAGTGGGCAGTAGCAGCGGGCACGCTGACGGCTCCGGCCGACCAGGCCCGCATCACGCCAGCTGCCATCACCGACCTGGCCGAGGCCACCGCTAATGTCCTCCGCGAGGCTGGTCATGAGGGCGTGACGTACGACCTAACCGGGCCCGAGCCGGTCAGCTGGGACGATCTCGCCGCGCTCGCGTCATCAATCAGCGGCAAAAACGTGCGCTACCAGCCAGTCGAAAACCGCGAATACCGGGAGCACGTCACTGCTCTCGGCGTCCCCCCGGCGGCCATCGGCATGCTGCTTGACTACTACGCCGCCGTCCGCAGCGGCTGGGCCAACTCGCCCACAACTGACCTGGCGCAGCTCCTGCACCGGGCACCGGGCAGCACGATCGAGGCGATCCGCCAGGCGGCCGCGGCCTAGCGCTGGCTCACCGGCACCAGGAAACGCCGAGTGCTGACCAAATGACCGATGCAGCCAGTCTGCCCGCCAGCTGAACAGCGACCCGCATCCAGCAGGACCCGGTATCTCTGCTCGGTCACGCTCAACTCCCAGAGCAAGAGCGAGTGCCAAGCATCGAGCGAGCCTAGGGCCACGCTGTCGGGCCTGACTCAAGGTCAAACGGGAACTGTGGGCGGGCGCGCCTCCGCGCGCCCGGTTACCATACCTATCATCATGCCTGAGACGTCACGGCCGTACCTTCTGGTCCTTCGCGATGCCGACGGGCTCGCCTATGTACTCCGTGAGCACCGGGTGGCCTTTACCCCCAAGCGACGGATCCCGCTTACTCGCGGCGACATCGTATTCCTATATACCACGAGAGGAATATTCCGGGCTCCCAGCGCTGGGCGGGGGCTTATCATCGGGCGAGCGGAAATCATTTCCGACGTTGTAAAATTTGAAAGCGGACTAAGAATCGCTGATCGCGTCTACACATCCGGCTGTCACTTGGCAATCACAGGGCTGGTCCCACTTGGCGAGGGCGTAGAACTGCGCCAGATAGTAGATGAGCTGGAGACATTTCATCCGCATCCAATGAGATGGGCATTCCGCATATATAGTTCTTTTCTGCAACTATCATCCAAAGACGCTAGCGTCATACAGGAAAAAATTCAGCCCTTGCTTCAGGATCCGGAATACGTCAGCCAGGCCTACATCTCTCGTGCCGAGAAAGTGGCAAGGGAAGCGCACACGCCCTACCACACCAAGCACTCCTATTAGTGTTAAGTTCCTTGAAACATCCGCCGCGCAGCGGGAGACGCGGCACGGATATCCGGCTGACGAGGTGGCGGCCGAGGGCGATGCTGGCGGCTGTGACCGGGATCGCTGATCATGTGCGGCGCAATCGTGCAGCATCGAACCGGGCTGCGGCAGCGGGCACGTGTCGCCACCGCCCGCCAGCTGCAGGACCAGCTCGGGCTGCAGTTCCCGCTGATCCACGCCAGCGCCGGGCACTGGGCCTGAACCGGCGGGAACCCGCTGCGTAGACTCGGGCCGTGGAACCAGGCTCACACGGCGGCGGGTTTTTCGACGACGAAGAGCCAGCTGACCGCCGCGATCGAGCGGGACATCGGACCCGGCGCCGCCGGGGCCGCCCGCCGTTCGTGGCAGCTGGCCGGCAATCCGCGGACGCTGACCGGCGCCGAGCGTGGCTGATGGCCCGAGGCCGCCATGATTCCCGAGGGCATCGTGCTAACCTGATTCAAAAGGATAACTAAGTGATGCGCACAGCTGATGCAGTGGTAATAGGAACCGGGGTCATCGGTGCCGCTATCGCATATGAGCTTAGTCTTGCTGGACTGCGGGTCACGATGGTTGACCGGCTGGGTGATGTCGGTTCGGGCTCGACGTGTTCGTCCTCGGCCGTGGTCCGCTTCCACTATTCGACTTTCGAGGGAGTGGCCGCTTCCTGGGAGGCTAAGTTCGGCTGGGAAGCATGGCGGGAATATTTGGGAGACCCTCCTGAGGAAGCATTGGCAAAGTTCTATAAGGTAGGTTGCCTGATCCTTGACGGCAGCACGCGGCGTCAGCAGGTCCTGTCTCTTTTTGAGCGAGTCGGTGTTCCGTACGAGTGCTGGGATGCTGAGACCATCCGGCAGAGGGTGCCAGGCTTGGATCCGGGACGGTATGGTCCGCCCAAGCCGGTTACGGATGAAGCATTCTGGGCGGATGCTGACGGCGAGCTCGGTGCCTACTTCACTCCTGACGGCGGATTCATCGATGACCCGCAACTAGCGACGAGGAATCTCATCGCCTCGGCGAAGCTGCGGGGGGCAGAAGTTCAGCTCCGGGAAGAGGTAGTGGCGATTCTCCATAAGAAGGCGCGGGTGCAGGGCGTAAAGTTGCGCACAGGGAATGTGATTGAGTCACCCATCGTCGTTAATGTGGCAGGTCCGCACTCGAGTCGGGTGAACGCACTTGCAGGCGTTACTGAGGAATTCCGAACGCGAACTCGTCCACTCCGGCAGGAGGTCCACTCGGTGCCTGCGCCGAGCGGCTATGCCCGAGGTGAGCTGGGTCCGGCAGTCGTGGACGGGGACCTAGGCACGTACTTCCGGTCGCACGTCGACGGGCAGCTGATCGTCGGAGGCGCAGAGCCGGCCTGCGACCCGCTGCACTGGATAGATGATCCTGACACGTACGACCCCCGGCCCACTACGCAGATATGGGATGCACAAGTACTCCGCTTGGCTCGTAGAATCCCATCGTTGCGCGTCCCGAATCGTCTTAGCGGTCTCGGTGCACTGTACGACGTGGCTGATGACTGGATCCCGATTTACGATCGGACCTCATTGGGCGGTTTCTATGTGGCCATTGGCACAAGCGGCAACCAGTTCAAAAACGCTCCTATCGCTGGGCATTTCATGGCAACTCTGATATGCGCTTGCGAGAACGGACACGACCACGACGCCGACCCAGTCGTTGTTCAGGGACGGTTCACCAAGAACGCCATTAATCTCGGGCACTACTCACGCCTCCGCCAACCCCATGCCGACAGCGCGTTCAATGTGATGGGCTGACGTGGGTCCTGCCTGGTGCCCGGCACTGCAGGGTCCCTGGATGGTGGCGTAATGTCCGTTTCGGTCCGTCGGAGGGTTCCGGACACGAGGTCCGGCTGCGGCTACTGTTCGAGGTCTGGCAGCAGCGCTGCCCCGTCTATCTGGCGCTGGTCGACCCGATGGCAGTGCAGGCAACCTTCACTGCCGAGACGGCCGACGCTGAGTGACGGGCACGGTCCCAGAGAACGCGCGCGTATCTGTCCGATTGCCAGCGGCACAGGTTCACTTGTTCGCCCTCACGCCCGTCATCTCGGGCTGTGAAGCGTCCGGCATCTTCAGGTGCCGGAGGCCTCGCAAGCCTACGACGCCGGCGGCGCCAACGACCACGCCGGCCAGAAGCAGGGCGAGCTCGAAGCCCCGCAGGAATGACGCAACCGCTGGGTAGAGCGTGTCCTGTCCGACGGCCGCGGCGACCAGATGAACCTGACCGCCCGCGACCTCAGCACCGAGCTGCGCTGCCGGCTGCCGTTCGGCCGACGGCAGCGAGCCGACGCGCCGATGCCAGTCGGCCAAGATCGCGCTGCCGGCGATGGATCCCAAGATCGCCAGTCCCATTGCAGTGCCGATCTGGCGACAGGAGTTGAACAGGGCCGACCCGATCCCGGAGGATCCCGCGGGAACCTCGGCCATGGCCGCAGACGAACCCGCCGGGACCATCAGGCCGAAGCCCGCTCCCACCACGATGTAGCACGCTGCCGGCCACGCGAATGGTGTCGTCGTGTTCAGCTGGCTCATCCCGACCATGCCCGCGGCGGCGGTGAAGCAGCCCAACCCCACCGCCCAGGCCGGCCGCAGCCATCGCGCGAGCCGCTTTCCCAGCTGGGCTACGACGAAGTACGGAATGCAGAAAAAGAGCCAGGACAGGCCGGTGCGTAGCGCGGACCAGCCCTCAATGTCCTGGAAGAAGAGCGTGACGTAGTAGATGAATCCCGAGAAGGCCAGGTAGGCCAGCAGGTATACCGCACATGCCCGGCCGAAGCTCGAGGTTCGCAGCAACGCAGGGGGTACCATCGGGCCCGCGGCCTTGCGCTCCCACGCAGCGAAGACGGCCAAGACCGCGACGCCGCCGATCACGCAGACAGCCGCAACCGGCGAATGCCAGCCGACGTCAGCGGAGTCAACGAATCCGAAGGTCAGCAGCAGCAGGCCGAAGGCACTCAGCGAGACTCCGGCGACGTCGAAGGAGCGGGGTACCGGCTCCCGGGATTCCGTGACCGCCAGCAGGCAGACAGCCGCGGTCACTACCCCGATCGGGACATTGACCCAGAAGATCGAGGACCAGGGGAAAACGCTGAGCAGCAGGCCGCCGAGCACGCTGCCGCCCGCCACGGCCAGGCCGCTTACCGCGGCCCACAGCCCGATCGGGCCGGTTCTCGCATCCGGAGGGTAAGCCTCGGAGATCAGCGAAAGGGTCAACGATGACATCACGGCGCCGCCGATTCCCTGGATGACCCGGAAGCCGATCAGCATGGCGCCGGAAACCGACAAGGCGCAGCCGACTGAGGCAAGCGTGAAGAGGGCGACTCCGCTTACGAAAATGCGCTTACGCCCGAAATGATCACCCAGCGCGCCGCCTGTCGGTATCAAAGCGGCCAGGGCCAGAGCGTAACTACTGACAACCCATTCCAGTCCCGCAGGCAAGAGATGCAGCTCATGCTGCATGGCCGGAAGGGCAACGCTCACGATCAGGACGTCGAGCACCATCATGCCCTGAGCCAGGCACGCCACCGTAAGGGTCAGCCGCTGCCTGGGCCTGGTCCCCAGAGTCATAG
>JASHVM010000697.1:0-5276 GCA_030044595.1 Streptosporangiaceae bacterium | reverse complement strand
GGCCTCCGTCGCGCTCACGTTGATCGACTGGCCCGACAGCAGGTCCCGGATCCGGGCGGCCCGCGCGGCGCTCCGGTTCCGCAGCCACCTCTCCCGTTCACGCGTGTAGGCCGCGACGATCTCCTCGGAGGTCTGGTCGACGTACCCGGCCACGATCTTGGACATGGCGAGCGTGACGGCGGTGATCATCTGGGCGTCATCTGCCTGCCGAGCCAGCTCCTTGAGCAGCCAATCGGAGAAGCACGTGTGCCCGAGCCGGTAGGCGCGCAGCAGGGCCGTCAGGGGCGTGCCGCGCTGCGCCCGCCGGCGCGCGTACTCCAAGGACGCGGCCGGGGCTTGCACGGCGCTCAGGTCGATCTGGTGCTGCATGATCTGCAGGCAGGTACCGACGTTGCTGTGCACGCTCGAGGCGAGCAGGTCGAGCACTGGCTTGTCGCCGCGCAGCTCCGGGATCTCCCGCAGGACCACCTCATAGACATCCTCGGACACCGCGGCGGCACGGCGGCTGACCGCCGACGCGACGTCGGCCATCAGCACGGCGACCGCGGCGCCATCCATGTCCACCTGCGGATTCTTGCACATTCCGGCGAGCATGCCGAGGGGGGCGGAGAGCGCGGTCGACCGGAAAGCTGGTCTGACCCTGGCCTGCTGAGGCCGGTCGGCCCGTCAAGCTCTGACGCCAAGCATCACGCTGAGTCACTTGAATCGTCCAGTGCTTGATAGCCTGGTCCGGTGACCGAACAAGCCCGCCGCGGTGCCGGGGAACCGCCGGTGAAGTGGCTTACCGCGGCGGAAGTGAGCTCCTGGCTCTCCGTGGTGCGGTTGATGACCTGGCTTCCCTGGTCGATCGACCAGCAGCTGCGGCACGACTCGGACCTGGGAATGGTGGAGTACCAGGTCCTGGCCATGCTGTCCGAGGCTCCAGGGCGAACCATGCGGATGAGCTCCCTGGCCGAGGTGACCAACGCGTCGCTGTCCCGGCTGTCGCACCTGTTCAAGCGCCTTGAGGGGCGGGGCCTGGTGCGCCGCGAGCCTGATCCCGCGGACGGGCGGTTCACCAACGCCATCCTGACCGAGAAGGGCTTCCAGACCCTCGCCGAAGCGGCACCCGGACATGTGGCGCACGTGCGGTCGCTCGTCATCGATGTCCTGTCACCGGAGCAGCTGCGACGCCTTGGCCTCGCCGCGGACCGCATAATTTCGCGCATCGATACCTCTGGAATCAACTAACCCCGCGCCGGGTCCCGGCCGCGGCGCCGGAGCGGCCGCCGGCCGACGGTTCCCCTGTGCCCGCGGAACCACGCCCGGTCCGTGGTTCGTGACGCGCGACCAATGGAAGAACCAGCCCTGCGGCCTACGCTCGGCTGGTAATGAGCGCTGACACCGATTCGACCAGGCCAGCCGCGGAAGACCGCCCGGGATCCGGCCCGGACCGGGTGCCAGGCCGGCTGCGGCGCGCCGGCCCGGCCGAGCGGATGAGGATCCTGACCGTCGGCGGCCGGGCGATGCGCGTCGCGGTGCGGGAAGGGACCCCGGGCACGCCGCCGTTGCTGCTGTGCAACGGACTCGGCGCGAGCCTGGAGCTGTTCCAGCCGTTCGTCGACGCAGTCGGTCCGCGACGGCCGGTCATCCGGTTCGACATGCCGGGAATCGGCGGCTCGCCGGCGCCGGTCATCCCCTACCACCTGGGCATGCTGGCTCCGCTGCTGGCCGACCTGCTCGACCGGCTCGGCTACCGGCAGGCCGACGTCCTGGGCATCTCCTGGGGAGGCGGGCTCGCGCAGCAGTTCGCGCTGAGCTGCCCGGACCGGGTGCGCCGGCTAGTGCTGGTGGCGACCGGCCCCGGCGCGCTGATGGTCCCCGGGCATCCGCGCGTGCTGCTGCGCATGCTCTCGCCGCGACGCCACCGGGACCCGGGACACGCGGTCCGAGTCGCCGGGGAGCTGTACGGAGGCAGCGCGCGGAAGGACCCGGCGCTGGCCCGGGACGTGCTGCACGCCACCACGCGCCTGGGCCCGGCCCGGGGTTATTACTACCAGCTGATCTCCGGCCTCGGCTGGACCAGCCTGCCGCGGCTGCCGAAGCTGCGGCCGCCCACCTTGATCTTGGCCGGCGACGACGACCCGATCATCCCGCTGGCCAACGCGCGGATCATGCACCGGCTGATACCACGAAGCCAGCTGCACATCTACCACGGCGGCCACCTGGAGCTGGCCGCGGACGCGGAACGCCTGGCCTTCGCCGTGGAGGCGTTCCTCGATGCCGGCCTCACCGCGGAAGGGAGCCAGCAATGACGCAGGTGACGAGCGCGCATCTCGGCGAGTCCCTCGGGACGGACTTCTTCTCCGTCCGCGAACAGTTCACCGAGGAGCAATGGTCGCACTTCATCACCGTCCGGCGCTTCGTCGACGAGGAGGTGGTGCCGGTCGTCGGCCCGTACTGGGAACGGGCCGAGATCTGCTGGCCGCTGGCCAGGCGGCTGCCCGAGCTCGGCATCGTCGGCGAGGACATCAAGGGATACGGGTGCGCCGGGATGAGCCCGATGGCGTGCGGGCTGGTCACGATGGAACTGCACCGCGGCGACGGCAGCCTCGGCGTGCTCCTCGGCGTGCACGCGGGCCTGGCGATGCTGTCGATCGCGATGTGCGGCTCGGAGGAGCAGAAGGCGCGCTGGCTGCCGGACATGGCCCGGATGGACAAGCTGGGGGCCTTCGCCCTGACCGAACCGGAGCACGGCTCGGACTCGGTCGCCCTGGAAACCTCGGCCCGCCCGGTGAAGGGGGATGGGGAGGCGGGCGGGGGCTGGGTGCTGAACGGCCGCAAGCGGTGGATCGGGCTGGGTACCGTCGCCGACCTGATCGTCGTCTGGGCCCGCAACGCCGACGACGGCCAGGTCAACGCGTTCGTCGTGGAGAAGGGAACGCCGGGATACCAGGCTCGGGTCATCGAGGGGAAGGTGTCGCTCCGCTCGGTGTGGCAGGCCGACATCACGCTGGACGAGGTGCGGGTGCCGGCCGAGAACCGGCTGCCGGGGGCGCGCTCGTTCAAGGACACGACCCGGGTCTTGGCCACTACCCGGAGCACCTGCGCCTGGGCGGCGCTGGGCCACGCGACCGCCGCCTACGACACCGCGTTGCGGTACGCGCTGGAACGGCGGCAGTTCGGTGAGTCGCTGGCCAGCTTCCAGATCATCCAGCAGCGGCTGGTGTCGATGCTGGCGGACCTGACCGCGATGCAGCTGTACTGCCTGCAGATCGGCCGGCTGGCCGAGGCCGGCCGGCTGACCCCCACCGTGGCTGGGCTGGGCAAGATGCACAACACCCGCAAGGCCCGCGCGATCACGGCCGAGGCGCGCGACATGCTCGGCGGCAACGGCATCCTGCTCGACTATCAGGTCATGCGGCACATGGTGGACATGGAGGCGATCCACACCTTCGAGGGCACCGAGACGATGCAGACTCTCATCGTCGGCCGCGCGATCACCGGCATCGGGGCTTTCGCCTAGGAAGGCGCGCACGCTATGGCACGCGACGCCCGACCAGGTCGGGCACGGTCCGCAGGCAGTCGTTCGGCGCAACGCGGCCTCCATCGTCAGTAGGGCACGAACAACCGGTTCGGTTTCGTCTGCCGGGTACGATGCCCGGCCGGCCGGCGGCTGAGACAGTGGGGCATGACCGAGAATTCCACCGTCCACGCCGTGACCTACGATCTGCTGCGATCCCTCGGGCTCACCACCGTCTTCGGTAATCCCGGCTCGACCGAGCAGCCCTTCCTGGCCGAATTCCCGGACGATTTCCGCTATGTGCTGGCGCTGCAGGAGGCCTCGGCCATCGCGATGGCCGACGCCTTCGCTCAGGTCACCCGGCGCCCGGCGCTGGTGAACCTGCACTCGTCGGCGGGCCTGGGCAACGCCCTGGGCAACCTGGTCGCGGCCTATCACGGAAACACTCCCCTGATCATCACCTCGGGACAGCAGCACCGGGAACTGGTGATCGGCGAACCGTACCTGGGCAACCGCGACGCCACCACATTTCCCAAGCCGTGGGTGAAGTGGTCCTATGAGCCGGCCCGGGCCCAGGACGTGCCCGAGGCGTTCATGCGGGCCTACGCGGCAGCGCGGCAACCGCCGGCCGGACCGGTCTACCTGTCGGTTCCCCTGGACGACTGGAAGCAGCCGCTGGCCGGCCCCGCCCCCATTCGGACGGTCAGCGACCGGGTGGCTCCCGACGCGGAGCGGCTTCGGGTGTTCGCCGACCGCATCTCCGCCAGCCGCCGGCCCGCCCTGGTGTTCGGACCGGAGGTGGACCGCAGCGGCGGGTGGGACGCGGCCATCGCGCTGGCGGAGAAGCTGCGCGCCGCCGTCTACGGGGTCCCGCTGCTGGACCGGGCCTCCTTCCCGGAGGACCATCGGCTGTTCCGCGGCCCGCTGGGCATGTCGGTCAAGACGATCAGCGACCGGCTGGCCGGGCACGACCTGGCCGTCGTGATCGGCGCGGAGGTGTTCCGGTACTACCCGTACGTTCCCGGCGACTACCTTCCGGCCGGCACGGAACTGCTGCAGATCACCGGCGACCCTGAGGTAGCCGCGGCCGCGCGGGTGGGCGACAGTCTCCTGGGCGACCCCAAGATCGCGGTCGGCCTGCTTGTCGACCTGGTCGCGGAGGGATCTGCGCGGACCGCCCCGGAGCCGATGGCGCGGCCGCGCCTGCTTCCGCAGGCGCCGAGCAGCCCGCTTACCCCGCCCGAGGTCTACGCCGTGCTGAGCCGGGTCCGGCCACCTGATTCGGTCATCGTCAACGAATCAACCTCGACCATGGCTCAGCAGATCGAATGGCTTCCGACGGTCAGGACCGGATCGTTCTTCGCCACGGCCAGCGGGGGTATCGGCTGGGGCGTCCCGGCCGCGGTCGGGGTCGCGCTGGGTGACCGGGACCGGGGCGTCACCCGGCCGGTCATCGGGCTGATCGGCGACGGCTCGTTCCAGTACTCCGCGCAGGCCCTATGGACCGCGGCACAGCACCGGCTGCCGATCGTGTACGTGGTCATGCGCAACGGCGAGTACTCCATCCTCAAGTCGTTCGCGGTGCTGGAGGACACGCCCGGGGTTCCGGGGCTGGACCTGCCCGGGCTCGGCATCGCCGCCGTCGCGTCTGGATTCGGCTGCCGCGCGGCCGATGTCGGGACCGCCGAGGAACTCGAGCAGGAATTCAAGGCGGCCCTGGGCGCCGGCACCACGACGGTCATCGTGGTGCGCACGCAACCCCAGAAGGCCATGC
>JASHVM010000696.1:0-2566 GCA_030044595.1 Streptosporangiaceae bacterium | reverse complement strand
GTCGAACTAGGAATCTGATGACTGCTGAACCGGAAAAGCCCGCTCAAGCCGTTCGAGGCCCGTCGTCGAATCCGGTCAGCAAGGCGACCATGGCGCTTGTGTACGCCATCGTCCGCATCCTGCCGCGTCCGATTCGGCGTCGACTGGAGACCGAGGCGGGCGACCGGTTCTTGCGGTTCGCGCCGGTGGCACTGGCGACGTTGATCACCAGCCAGTTCGTTCTGGCGATCTTGACTGCGGTCGGCATGTCGGCGGGCAAGGCGGCCCTCATCGCCTCGATCGTCGGAGCCTTCGTGAGCTACGTGCTCAGCCGCTGGGCCTGGGACAGCCGGGGACGTCCCGACCTGCTCAGGGAGACCGTGCCGTTCTGGCTGGTGTCCTTCGCCGTCTGGGGCATCCTGTCGCTGGTCGCGCACTATGCCGGGGCCTTTGCCATCCACGAGCACCTGCACCACCTGGAAAAGCACCTCGTGGTCAACGGCGCCTACTTCCTGGCCAACTGTGTGACCTTCGTTTGCCGATTCCTGATCTTCCATTACGTGCTCTTTAAGAAGCAGCGCCAGCTGGCGGTCGAGCCCGCTGCGGCTGCTGCGGCGGCCGCCACGGCGGCGCCAGCGGCAGCAGCTGATGCTGCGCCGCAGGAGTCGGGCAAGATGGCTCTTGCGGGCGAGGCAACCAAGGAGACTAAGCCGCGGGCCTGAAATCGGCTGACTCCCACGCCGGCTGACCGTCGGGTCCAGCGACCCCCGCGTCCACCAACCCCCGCGTCCACCGATCCTTGCGCCTGCTGACAGCGCCGCAGCGGGCAACCTCGGTCGGATCGCGGGCCTGCCCAGGGGGTCGTTCTGCTCCCTGCGATGCGCGAAAGCCGGGCTGCTGGCTGTGCAATGCTGAGATGCGCTGCGGCGCCGCCTACCGCGTCGCTAGTGCGGCGCTCCGGCTCTTTTAGCTCGCGCCCAGAGGAGGTTGGGGGATTCGTGACCTTGCCCAGCGAGGCGCCGGCTGCGGCGAACCCGGTTACCGCGGAGTCATACCGCATCTTGAGGTCCAGGGTCGACCTGACGAGGCTGCCGAAACACAGTCGCGATGTGACTGAGCGGGTCATCCATGCAACGGCGGACTTCGACTACCTCACCGACCTCGTATGCGATGAGGAGATGCTGGCCGAGGGCGTGGCCGCCCTCGCTGGCGGCGCGCCGGTCATCGCCGACTCGGCCATGGTGGCGGCGGGCATCACCGGCTGCCCGGTAATTTGCAAGATCAACGAGCCACTCACGCGGCGGCTGTCCAGGACCGCGGGCATCACGAGGGCCGCTGCGTCGGTCCGGCTGAGCTTCGGCGAGGTGGGCCCGGGCGCCGTCTGGGTGGTGGGCGGCGGGCCGGTCGCGCTGATGGAGCTACTGAGCCGACGCGTTGAACCCGCCTTCGTCGTGGGCACGCCGGCCGGCTTCGCTGGCGCCGCCGAGGCCAAGGAGGCACTGCGTGCCATCGGCCTGCGCTGCGTCAGTAACGTATCGGAAAAGGGTGGCCAGGTTGTGGCCGTGGCCGCATTCAACGCCCTGCTCGAGTCCGCCCTCGCAGTCGAGGGGTCAACGGCGGGATGGAGCGGCGACGGTCAGGCTGCCGTCGCCGATGACGACGGTGCTGGCTTGTGATGGGCTGGCTGGTAGCGCCAGGTTGGAGCAGCTGAGGTGACGCCGGACGCCACGCCCGCGCCCGACGGCGTGTTTCCCGACGAGCAGCGGGCCGCCGTATACCGGGTGATCGAGGAACGACGTGATGTCCGGCGCGGCTTCCTGCCCGACCCGGTGCCCGCCGACGTGCTGGAGCGGGTGCTGGCCGCCGCCCACCGGGCGCCGTCGGTTGGGTTCTCGCAGCCGTGGGACTTCATCGTCATCACCGACCCGCAGCGGCGGGCCCGGATCAAGGACCTGGCCGAGCGCAGCAGGCAGGACTTCGCGTCCGGCCTGCCGGGCGGCAGGGCCAGAGCCTTCGACCGGCTCAAGACCGAGGCGATCCTGCAGACGCCGGTCAACATCGTCGTCACGTGCGATCCGACCCGGGGCGGCCGGCACACCCTGGGCCGGCATGCTCAGCCGCAGACGGCGGTGTACTCCAGCGTCCTGGCGGTAGCGAACCTCTGGCTCGCGGCCAGGGCCGAGGGCCTCGGAATCGGCTGGGTGAGCTTCTTCAGCGAGCGGGAACTGGCCGCCGAGCTGGGCCTGCCCTCGCACCTGGAGGTCGTCGCTTACCTGTGCGTCGGGTACGTGGCTGAGTTTGGGGTCGAGCCCGAACTCGCCCTGGCGGGCTGGGCCCGGCGGCGGCCGCTGGGCTGGGCCGTACATTCCGAGGAATACGGCCGGCGAGAGCTGCCCGGCCGGGCGGCCGTGAGCCTGCTGGACGAGGTGCGAGCCGACATCAGGCCGCTAGACGCCGACGCGATGACCGCCGCCCGGCAGCGGCAGGCGATGATGACCAAGCCTGCGGGCTCCCTCGGGCTCCTGGAAGACCTGTCCGTGCAGCTCGCCGGGCTGGCCGGATGCTGCCCGCCGCCGATGCCCGAGCC
>JASHVM010000695.1:0-6878 GCA_030044595.1 Streptosporangiaceae bacterium | reverse complement strand
TGCTGGGCGGGGGTGAGCGCGTCCAGCGACGTGCCGATCGCGGCCAGGACGAGCCGCGCGGCTTCGGCGTCGATGTCCGCGGGCACCTCGTGCACGCCGGCCGGGAGCTTGCCGGCCGTGCTTCCCGGCGACACGGTGCCGGCCAGCCAGGCCAGCGCGAGCGCCTCGATGCCGAACGCCAGGTCCATCACCTCGGGAGGGTGGCCTTCGGCCGCGACCAGGTTCACCACCCGTCCCTCGGCCAGGAGCAGCACGGTCCGGCCGCCGCCGAGGTGGTACGCGTCGACGTGCGGCCGCACGTCATGATGGACCGCGGTGGCGAGCCCGGCCAGCGCGCGCACGTCGATCTCCACGTCGAAATGTCCCGCGTTGGCCAGGATGGCGCCGTCGCGCATCACCGCGACGTGCTCCGCGCCGATCACGTCGCACGATCCCGTCGCGGTGATGAACACCTCGCCGAGCGGTGCGGCCTGCGCCATCGGCAGCACGCGGAACCCGCGCAGCGAGGCGTCAAGGGCCCGGACCGGGTCGATCTCGGTCACGATCACCTCGGCGCCGAACCCGCGCGCGCGTTCGGCCACGCCGCGGCCGCTCGCCCCGAACCCCGCCACGACCACGGTCTTGCCCGCTAGCAGCGTATTGGTGGCCCGCAGGATGCCGTCGATGGCCGACTGGCCGGTCCCGCAGGTGTTGTCCACCATGCGCTTGACCGGCGTGTCGTTGGCCGCGATCACCGGGAAGGCGAGCGCCCCCTCGGCGGCCATCCGGCGCAGCCTGATCACGCCGGTGGTGGTCGACTCGCAGCCGCCGCGGACGCCCGGCAGCAGCGCCGCCGCGCGCGTGTGCAGCGTGTTCACCAGGTCCCCGCCGTCGTCGATGACCAGGTCGGGATGCTTGGGCCCGCCGGCCAGGGCCTGCTCGATGTGGCGATAGTAGCCGGGCCGGTCGACCCCGGCCCGGGCGAAGACCGCTATGTGGTATCGCTCGGCCAGCGCCGCGGCGATGTCATCCTGGGTGGACAGCGGGTTGGACGCGGCCAGGCAGACCGTCGCGCCGCCGGCCCGCAGCAGCCGGACCAGCATCGCCGTCTCCGCCGTGACGTGCAGGCACGCGGTGATACCGAGCCCGTCGAACGGCCGCTGTTCGGCGAAGCGCCGCATGAGGCTGGCCAGCAGCGGCATGGCCCGCTCGGCGTAGCGGATGCGGACGTCGCCGTCGGCGGCCAGCCCCGGATCGGCGACGTCCCCGCTTGAGGTCTCAGTAACGGTAGTGCTCCGGCTTGTACGGGCCGTCGACCGGGATCCCGATGTAGTCGGCCTGCTCCTTGGTCAGCTGGGTGAGCCTGACGCCGAGCGCGTCCAGGTGCAGGCGGGCTACCTTCTCGTCCAGGTGCTTGGCCAGCGTATGCACGCCCACCGGGTAATCGCTGGTCTTGGTGAACAGCTCGACCTGGGCGATCACCTGGTTGGTGAAGCTGTTGGACATGACGAAGCTCGGGTGGCCGGTGGCGTTGCCGAGGTTCAGCAGCCGGCCCTCGGACAGCACGATGATCCCGTGCCCGTCGGGGAACGTCCACTCGTCCACCTGCGGCTTGATGTTGAGATGGCGGACACCGGGCCACCTGGTCAGCCCGGCCATGTCGATCTCGTTGTCGAAGTGGCCGATGTTGCCCACGATGGCCTGGTGCTTCATCCGGCTCATGTGCTCGGCGGTGATGACGTCGCGGTTGCCGGTGGCGGTGACGAAGATGTCGGCCATGGTCACCACGTCCTCCAAGGTGGCCACCTGGTAGCCGTCCATCGCCGCCTGCAGCGCGCAGATCGGGTCGATCTCGGTGACGATCACCCGCGCGCCCTGGCCCCGCAGGCTCTCGCTGCAGCCCTTGCCGACGTCGCCGTACCCGCAGACCACCGCGACCTTGCCGCCGATCAGCACGTCCGTGCCCCGCTTGATGCCGTCGATCAGCGAGTGACGGCAGCCGTACTTGTTGTCGAACTTGGACTTGGTCACCGAGTCGTTCACGTTGATGGCCGGGAACAGCAGCGTGCCGGCCCGGGCCATGTCGTACAGGCGGTGCACGCCGGTGGTGGTCTCCTCGGTCACGCCCCGGATATTCGCGGCGATCGCCGTCCACTTGCCGGGGGAATCGGCGAGCGAGTCGCGCAGCCGGTCCAGGATGATCCGCCACTCCTCGGGATCATCGGGGTCGGGCGACGGAACGCCGCCGGCCTGCTCGTACTCGGCGCCCTTGTGGACCATCAAGGTGGCGTCCCCGCCGTCGTCCAGGATCATGTTCGGGCCGTCTCCGTCCGGCCAGGTCAGGGCCAGTTCGGTGCACCGCCAGTACTCCTCGAGGGTCTCCCCCTTCCAGGCGAAGACCGGGATGCCCCGCGGGTCGTCGGGGGTGCCGTCCGGGCCGACCGCGACCGCCGCGGCGGCGTGATCCTGGGTGGAGAAGATGTTGCAGCTCGCCCAGCGGACCCGCGCGCCGAGCGCGGTCAGCGTCTCGATCAGCACCGCGGTCTGCACGGTCATGTGCAGCGACCCGGTGATCCTCGCCCCGCGCAGCGGCTGGCTGGGCGCGTACTCGGCGCGCACCGCCATCAGCCCCGGCATCTCGTGCTCGGCCAGCTGGATTTCCTTACGCCCGAAGGCGGCGAGCGACAGGTCGGCAACCTGATACGGAAGCTGATCCGCGGACATGGGTTCTCCCTTAATTCTTGTTGGCCGAACGGCCCGTGGCGGCACCTACCGGACTCACGCTACGGGAGCCGGGGCGGCCGTCGCACCGGATGGGCGGCATTTTTGACGGGAAATTGTTAGAATAGCCGTTCATGCGCATCTCGGAGGCCGCCCGGCGGCTCGGCACCTCGGCCCGCATGCTCCGCTACCGCGAGGACCTCGGGCTGCTCCCCCGGGTCCGCCGCGGCTCACCGGGTCCGCGCGGGCCGGCCCACCGGCGGTTCGGCGAGGCGGAGCTGGACGCCGTGGCCGCGGCGCTCGAGCTCGAGCGGCGCTACGACATCAGCCCCGCGTCGCTCGCCTTCGGGCTGCGCGTGCTGGCCGAGCCGCCGGTCCGGGCTGCGGTGGCCGATCTTGGCCGCCAGCTGGGCCGTATCCCCGCCCCGCCCGGCCGGGCGCTGGATTTCGAGAAGGAACGCGCGCTCCGCCTGCTGTCCGGGCGCTGACGGGGTCAGCCAGCTTCAGCCGGCCCGGCCCGCGGCGACCCCGGCGAGTTCGGCGATGGTCGAACTCGACAGCACGTGCACCGTCCGGGCCGCCGGGGGCAGCCGCAGGCGGTGGCGCGGCAGCCGGACCCGCAGCGCACCCGGCCGGGATCGGAAGACCACCGGCGGATCCATGGTCAGTGCCTCACCGTCCACGCCGACCCGTACCGGGGCGGCGGAGCTGACCTCGAAGCGCGGCGCGGTCCACTCCACCCACCCCGAGAACCTGCGGACCTGGCCCGTCGCCTCCAGCGCCGCGAACCTCCTGGCCTCGTCCGCGCCCTCGACCGTGACCGCCACGATGCCGAGGACGCCGGCGTCGATCCGCGCGCGGGTGCCGCGTCCGCCCGGGTGGTCGAGCTGATACGGGTCGTTGGACACCAGGATCAGCTGGGCGGTGGGATGCGCCTGGCCGTCCGGCCCGGCGTAGCGCAGGTCGAGCTGGGTCGCGTCCGGGCCGAGCAGGTCCGGCAGGATCGCGGCGGCGGTCTTCACCTTGGCGTCGCGGTAGCCGGGCGACTGGACGACCTCGGCGTACAGGCCGAGCGAGGCGTTGTTCACGAACGTCCGCCCGTTGACGGCGGCCAGGTCGATCCGGCGCTCGATCGCGTCGGTGAACCCGTCCAGCGCGCCCACCACGTCGTTGCGGTCCAGCCCGAGATCGAGCGCGAAGTGGTTCCTGGTGCCGGCCGGCACGCACACGTGCGGGATATCGTGCCGGGCGGCGACCGAGGCGACCAGCGCCTGGGAGCCGTCGCCGCCCGCCATGCCGATCACGTCGGCGCCGCGGGCGACGGCGTCCTCGGCCAGCTCGAGCAGGTCGCCGCCGGGCTGCAGGACGACCGGCTCGATGCCCCGGTCGCGGCACTCCTGCTCGAGGTGGAAACGCTCCACCTTGCCGCCCCCGGACTTCGGGTTCATGAGCAGGACCGGATGCGCCGCGGGCGCCACCCGCAGGTGCGCTGTCTCGGCGCGCAGGTGCCTGCGCGTGCGCTCCAGCGCGTACCGTGCGGCCAGTACCGACAGCGCGGCCAGGACCACGACGAGGGCCGCCATCCAGCCGTTGATATCGGCGAAGGACAGGCCGACGCCGAGCCCCGCGACGGCGGCCACGGCCACGGCTATCGCGATCACCCGGACCACGCCGCGCCGGGACACCGCGTACCATCCCGCGGTGGCGCAGATCAGCAAGCAGGCGAAGGCCACGATCACGGCGCCGACGTTAAGGGCGGAACCGATGAGCAGGAGGATGACCGCCGCGGCCAGCGACGCCAAGGCGAACACGGCCGCCAGCCGCCGTCCCGCGCTCGGCCGCTGCAGGGCACGCGCGGCCACGTCCTCCCCCGGCTGGTGTTCGGCTTGAGCTGGCAGGTGTCTCCTCGCTTCCGGCTCCGGCGTGGTGTTAGCATACGCCGATGGTCGAAGGGGGCAGCGCGGCTGCTGAGCCCGCTGAGCAGGCTCCGCAGCGGCCGGCTGGCCGGCTCACCCGGCCGGCCGGGCCGGTCCGCGAGCGGGCCGCCCAGGTGCTGCGTGAGCTGGGGGCGGTGGACCAGGCGGTCTATTCCGCGGTGGCCGCCACGCCCACCCCGTCCCTCGACGAGCCGCTGCGCCGGCTGTCCAACGCGGCCAACTACTCCCGCCTCTGGCTGGCCATCGCGGCCGGGCTCGCTCTGGCCGGCGGCGGCGCGGGCCGCCGGGCCGCGGTACGCGGGGTAGCGGCCATCGGCGTCACGTCCGCGCTGGTGAACCTGCCCGGCAAGGCCGTCTGGTCCCGCCCGCGACCGGACCGGGCGGGCGCCGGGGTCCCGGACCAGCGGAACGTGACGATGCCGGCCTCCACGTCGTTCCCCTCCGGTCACGCGGCGTCGGGGTTCGCCTTCGCCGCGGCCGTCGGGTACGACCAGCCCTGGCTCGGGGCGGCGCTGCGGTTCCTGGCCGCGACCGTGGCGTACTCCCGGGTGCACACCGGGGTGCACTACCCGGGCGACGCCGTGGTCGGCGCGCTGATCGGCGCGGGCACCGGTCAGGCGGTGGCCGGCCTGGCCGAGCGGCTGCCGGCGACCCGGAGCCTGCTCGAGCGCATCTCACGCTGAGCCGCGGGCTCGTCCGGCTCAGGAGTCGTCAGCCCGGTCCCGCGGTGGACTGGGCGGGCGGCCGCGGAGGACCGCGCGGATCGACGGGTCGGTCTGGTCGGCCCGGGCCGGCCGGTAGATGTCAGGTTCCAGGTAGATCGTGGCAGCGATGGGAACGGCCGCGCGGACGCGCTTTTCCGCCGCGTCGATACCGGCCGCGATCTGCGCGGCGGTAGCGGTGTCCGGTACCGCGATCTTCGCGGTGACCAGCAGCGAATCCGGGCCCAGGTGCACGGTCCGCAGGTGGATGACCCGGACCACCTCGGGGCCTTCCTCGAGCGCGGCGACGATCTTGCGCTCCATGTCGTCGCTGGCCGACTCGCCGATCAGCAGGCTCTTGGTTTCCACGGCGAGGATCGCCGCCGCCGCGGCCAGCAGCAGGCCGATCGCCAGCGAGCCGGCTCCGTCCCACCTCCCGTCGCCGGTGAGCACGGACAGCCCGATGCCGGCGAACGCGAACGCCAGGCCGATCAGCGCGGCCAGGTCCTCGACCAGGACCACGGGCAGTTCCGGGGCCTTCGTCCGGCGGATGAACGAGCCCCAGTTACGGCCGCCGCGCACCCGGTTCGCCTCGGTGATCCCGGTCCGCAGCGAGAACGCTTCGAGCACCGCGGACAGGGCGAGCACGGCGAAGGCCACCTCCGGCGAGCGCACCGGCTCGGGGTTGAGAATCTTGTGGATGCCGTCGTAGGCCGAGAACGTCGCCCCGACGGTGAACAGCATGACCGACACCACGAAGCCGTAGAAGTACCGCTCGCGCCCGAAGCCGAACGGGTGCTCCTCGGAGCGGGGCCGCCTGGACCGGCCGCGCCCGATGATCAGCAGCACCTCGTTGCCGGCGTCGGCGACCGAGTGAACCGACTCGGCCAGCATCGACGCGGACCCGGTGACCAGGAACGCCACGAACTTGGTCAGCGCGATGCCGAGGTTGGCGGCGAACGCGGCGAATACCGCCCTCATGTCCCGCAACGTACCCGCCTGACCAACGGGCCTATTCCATCCGGGCCTCGAGATCGTGGATCACCGCGGTCTGGCCCGGGTCGATCCCGGACGCGATGCCCAGGTACACGCTCGCGTAGTCGGCCAGCTGAATGACGCCGGCCAGCCGCACCAGCGGATGCTCGTCGTCCATGGCCAGCTCGGACAGCCCGATCCCGCGCTGGGCCGCGAGCTCGACGACCGCGGCCTGCTGGGCCGCGACCCGCTGATCCTGCCCCCGATCGGCGATCAGCACGAGCCGCAGCGGCGTGAAGCCGGGGACCGGGTCCTCGTGCGGGTCGTCGTAGTCCACGTCCCACGACGGCAGATCCGGCAGGTCGGCCGCTGGCGGCTCAGTCTCGGCTTCGCGGTCCGGAGGGCGGGCGCCCGGCGCGAACGGCCCGTCGAACGCCGCGATCTGGTCCAGGCCCGCCTCGGGCAGCGAGCCCGCGACCGCCGGGTACTTGGCGTTCTCGCTGAGCTGGCTGGCGAAACGCCGGGCGGCGACCCCGCTCAGCACCGACGTGCCCCAGATCACAGG
>JASHVM010000694.1:0-3130 GCA_030044595.1 Streptosporangiaceae bacterium | reverse complement strand
GGTCGGCGGGACATGGCAAACCGGCTGCTGGCGGACCACATCGAGATGGCCGGGGCCGGGGAAGCCGGGGCCGGGGAAGCCGGGGCCATTGCCGGCTCGGAGATCCTGACGGTCCAGCTGCACGTCGACGAGATCGATGACGTGATACACCGGCGGATAGGACGGGCGGCCGGGGTATCCGCCGTGTCGGTCAGCGGGGACCAGGACCACGTCCGGGTTGATGTCCGCGCCGCCCGGCCGGGCATGGCGATCGGCCATGGCGGCGCGGAGGCCGACCGGCTCCGCGCTGAGCTGGAGGAGCTGATCGGCAAGCCGGTGCAGCTGAACATCCTGCAGGTACCTGGCCCGCCCGGCCAGGCGCTGGCGCGGGAAGAGGATCCGGGCGGGCTAGAGGCTAGGGACCGAAGTCCTCGCCTGCCCCGCGATGACGCAGGGTCTTGACGGCTGCAGCTCAGGTGCCCTCCGGGAGCTGTGACAACCTTCTCCGCAACGTCGAGGGCATCTGGTCGCTGCTCAAGCGGGCCATGGCCAACTTCGCCGCCGCCGACCCGGACGGCCCGGTCCGCATCGTCACCTATCACGACGACCTGTAACATCTGTTATTCTTCTTACAGATACCATGTCAGTAGGATGAGTAACTCACGGAGGATGACATGGAGAACGTTCCGGCCGACCGCATCGAGGAGCAGGTGAGGTCGGCCTTCCCCGAGGGCACGATCGAACGGGTTCAGGTGCTGACCTACGGCGACGACCCGGCGGTCGAGCCGGGACAGACCGCGATCCGGGTCTTCATCAGCCGGGCAGGCCGGCCGGACGGCGAGGAGGCCGACAAGGAGATCGTCAAGGCGTTCGAGCAAGCCAGCCGCCCGGTCCTGAGGCGACTGGGCGACGACCTGCCCTTCATCGGATGGATCGATTTCCGCCCTGACGTGCGGGACGAATCGGCGAGGTCCGGCGGCCCCTTCGGAACCGGGCCCTTCTTCAGGATCAAAGGCCATACGGGCGAGCCATGCCCGCCCGACGAACTGGCCGAGCAGCTGACCCCCGTCATGACGCGACTCGGCGCTGCCGACCTGGCGACAGTGGACACGCTGATCGCCGCGGGCATCGCCAACAGCCGCGCCGAAGTCCTGCGCTGGGCCGTGGGGCGCATCCGCGAAAACGCGGCATACGCCCAGCTCCAGGACCGGGTGCAGGAGATCAGCGAACTCAAGACCAGGTTCTGACCCGGCCGCTGGCATCTGGCCGGTCGCATCTGACCTCTCGCTTGTAAGACTTCAGGTCACAGCATTCACCCCGCCAATACAGGCAAGGTGATCTGGCCCGAGAAACCCGCGCGTGATTGACGTGCAGTCAAGTTGCGGATACCGGACGCCCGCTCCGCCGCACAGGGTTACGGCATGGACGATGCTCGCTGCCTGCGGCGGAATGCGGGTTCGTGATGCTGCATGTCACGGTCGGCCGGGAGAACACCGGTGACATCGGGATCTACTACGAGGACCGCGGGACGGGCGCGCCCGTCGTCCTGGTCCACGGCTACCTGGCCGACGGGCGCTCCTGGGAAAAGCAGGAAACGGCCCTGCTCACCGCCGGGTACCGCGTCATCACTCATGGCCGGCGCGGCGGCGGCGCCTCCAGCCGACCCGGCACCGGGTCAGCAACCAGGCGTGGCAAAACAGCTTCCACACCGCCATCCGGGTGTCCGCGGCCGCCGCGCTGGGACTGTCCGCTGCCGCGGCCCTCGTAGCAGATCTCGGGCTCATGGCATTCTCCGTAGGCGGCCCACCCGGCCGGCAAGGTGCAGTCAACGTGCGGATTCCGCCGCTTGCACCCGGCAGATGATCATGGCTCGGGGGGCCGCCGCCGACAGGGCGACCTGGAACGGCAACTGTGACACGAAACCGAAGGAAGGTGTCCACATGGCCACGACCGACCACGGCATCGGCTCGGCACGCCGGGGCAGCGCATACTCCGGCCTGCCAAACAAGCTGGTCAGGGCCGCGAACGGCATCGACTACGCCTATCGTGACACTGGCGGCGAAGGCGGCGTGCCGCTGGTCCTGCTCCAGCACTTCCGCGGCAACCTGGACAACTGGGATCCCGCGCTGATCGATGCGCTGGCGTCGAACCGGCGTGTCATCACCTTTGACAACGCCGGGGTAGGAGGCTCTACCGGGACCACGCCGAACTCCGTGGAGCAGATGGCACACGACGCCATCACGTTCATCGCCGCCATGGATCTGGAGGAGGTCGACGTCCTGGGATTCTCCATCGGCAGCTTCGTCGCCCAGCAGATCACGCTGACCAGGCCCGCCATCGTCCGCAGGCTCATCCTCGCGTCCGCGGCACCGCAAGGCGCCGCTGGCATGCACGGCTGGGCGCCGGAGGTCATCGGGGCGGTCGGGACGCCGCAGACCAGCCCCGAGGAGTATCTCGGCGTGTTCTTCGCCGCCTCGCCGGCCAGCCGGAAGGCCGGACAGGAAGCCCTGCAGCGCATGTACGCCCGGACCGAGGACCGGGACACGGCAACGACCTGGGCGACCCGTGAAGCGCAGTACGACGCGGTCTGCACGTGGGGGATCCCCGACCACGCGCTGCTCCAACGGCTCAGCTGCCTGAAGATGCCGGTATTCGTGGCGAATGGCGACAGCGACCCGATGATCCTGCCGCACTACTCCTACCTGCTCGCCGGCCTGATCCCGCAGGCCCAAGTGAGGATCTACCCGGACTCGGCGCACGGGTTCCTGTTCCAGCACCACGCGGAATTCGCGGCCGACGTCGAGGCCTTCCTCGCTGACCCTCGCTGACCAGTTGCTGGCCGCGATTGATCTCAGCGAGATCGAACTCGCGTCGCGCACGCAGAAGAAGGGATGCGGAGAACCACCATGGCCGCAGATTCGGTGTCTCCCGGCACGCACATGATCGTATTGCCCGGGGGAGGCTACGTCGCGCACGCTGCCCATGAGGCCGAGCCGGTGGCCAGGTGGCTGGGCGGTATCGGGGTGCAGGCGAGCGTGTTCCGTTATCCGCTCAACGTCCGGTACCCCGTGCCGCTTGACGCGCTGCGCGCCGAGATCCGCCGTCGGCGGGCGCAGGGCGCGCGGCGCATCGGGCTCATCGGGTTCTCCGC
>JASHVM010000079.1:0-10155 GCA_030044595.1 Streptosporangiaceae bacterium | reverse complement strand
CCGCGTGGGCCAGGCGGGCGCTTCGCCGCGGCTGCGCCGCTGGGCGCTAGTCGTGGTCCTGCTGGGCGTGGCCCTGGCGCCTTACCCCTCGCTCGGCGCGGCCGGCGGGGCGTCAGCGCCGGCGTGCCGGTCTGGCTGTCGCGCCGGATCCGTGCCGAGCATGATCGCCTGGACCAGGCCGCTGCCGGGGTCGTGGGACGTGGTATCCGGGCTGACCGGCACCGTGCCAGCCGGCGGCCTGGCGTACGTATCGGTCGGCTACGGCATCGCCGCCGTCGGCCTGGGCCTGACCGTCTACGGCTACTCGGCGAAGACCGGCACGCTGCTGTGGCAGCAGACGCTGACCGGCTTCCCGGCCAACGCGGCCATCGCGTCGGTGCGCACCTGGCCCGGCGAGGTCACCGCCGGCGTCGAGTACTCCGGTGCCGGTCAGCTCGAGCGCACCGAGGTGGCCCTGTCCGGCTCGACCGGCATTCAGTCGGGCCGCTACCCGGCGGCCGAGTTCGGCGGGGCGGTCGCGGGTAGTCCGCGGTACACCGTCATCGTCGGCACCGCGGCGGTGACGAGCTACGACAACACCACCGGGCGCGTCCGCTGGCAGCGGTCCATCGGCCGGGTGCCGCAAGCGTGGCGAACCGCCGACGGTTCGCTCTACGTGGCCGAGTCGGCCGGCGGGTTCCAGGGGTCGGCGCCCGTTACCGCGCTGCGCAAGATCAACCTGGCCACAGGCGCGGAGTACGTGGTTCACCCGCTCGAGGGACTGTCCTTCATCGGCACGTTCAGCTCGGCGTTCGACGGCGTGGCGCTGTTCTCTTCCAGCGGCGGGGTGACGGCGTACGACGGCACCACCGGAGCCTGGCTGTGGTCCATCCGCGGGGCGCTGCCCGAGGCAACCGACCCGGGCAAGCAGGAGATCTACCTGACCAAGGGATCGAACCTGGTCGGCGTGAACCCGTGGACCGGCCGGATCACGGCGACCGCCTCCGGGTCCGCGGTCGACGGGTCGGCCGGCATCTACGCGGTCCGGGACGGCGTGGCGCTCGGGCTCGACCAGGGCGCGGGCGGGGACGCCTGGGGCTACGACATCTCCGTGCAGCGAGTGACGCTGGCGGCGGCCGGGCTGGGCTGGCCGCACTATTTCGTCGACCTCAGCGGCGTCGGCGGCAGCGCCGACCCGGCCAGCAACCTGGTCGTCATCGCCGCCTGCGCGCAGCTCGCGCCAAGCCCCGCTGTCTCGCCGAGCCCATCCGGGAGCAGCACGTCCGCGAGCGTCACGTCACCCCCGTCGCCGAGCACGTCAGGGCCGGTCGGCAGTACCCCCAGCCCGGGCGTCAGCGCGTCGGCCTCGCCGTCCGCTGACCAGGGCTGCCTGCGTCCCGAACTGGTCGCCCTCAACCTTTAGCCCCGATCCGACAGGGTAGGTAGCGTCGCGATGAACATCATCAAACGGATCGTCGGGGCCGTGGACGCGCTGCAGCAGCGGCACGCGTGGCTGGCCGTGCCGGTCGCGGTATGGAAGAAGTTCGGCGACGACCAGGCGGGCAATCTCGCCGCGCTGATCGCTTACTCGGCCCTGGTCGCGATCTTCCCGTTGCTGCTGCTCCTGGTCACCGTGCTGGACATCGCGCTCAAGAACAATCCCGCGCTGCAGAAAAAGCTGGTGGACGCCGCGCTGAAGCAGTATCCGGTGATCGGCCCGCAGCTTCAGCAAAGCATCGGCCACCTGAGCCAGACCGGGATCGCTCTCGCGGTCGCCGTAGTGGGAATCTTCATCGGGTCGCTAGGAGTGGCGAACTCGGTCCAGAACGCGCTCAACTCGGCGTGGGAGATCCCCTTCTCCCGCCGTCCCGGATTCCCGTGGTCGTGGCTGCGCAGCGCGGCCTTGATCATCGTGATCGGCGTGGGCTTCATCGGTACCATCGTCCTGTCCGGGGTCGCGGTCGACGCGGGCCGGGTGCTCCCCGGCGCCGGCCCGCGCGTGCTGGCCCTGGTGGTATCGCTGGCGCTGAACTTCGGGCTGTTCTGGCTGGCCTTCAGGCTCGGCACCGCGAGCGAGATCACCTGGCGGCAGCTGTGGCTCGGCGCCGCGATCAGCGCGGTCATCTGGCAGGTACTGCAGGTCGTCGGGAGCACCTTCGTGTCCCACCAGCTAGCCCACGCCAGGCCGCTGTACGGCACGTTCGCCCTCGTGCTCGGGCTGATCGCCTGGCTCTACCTGCAGGCCCAGCTCACCTTGTACGCGGTCGAGTTCAACGTGGTCCGCGCGTACCGGCTGTGGCCGCGCAGCATCGCGCCGCCGCCGTTCACCCAGCAGGATCGCCGTGCGTTCGAGCTGTACGCGATGGTAGAGAAACGGCGCGAGGACATCGACATCGTGGTCGCAGCCGGGGCGGGAGGTGAGGACGATCGCAAGAAGGAATCGGGCTGATCCGAACGCGCCGCGCGTGGTCATCTGCGGCGCGGGATTCGGCGGGCTTTCCGCCATCAAGCGGCTCACTCGCGCGGGAATGCGGGTCACCCTGGTCGACGGCCACCTGTACAGCACTTTCCAGCCGCTGCTCTACCAGGTGGCCACCGCCGGGCTGAACCCCGGCGACGTCGCCTACCCGGCGGGCGGCTTCGTGCGGCGGTACGGGGCGATTTACCGCCACGGCGAACTCGCCGCGATCGACTCGGGCTCGCGCCTGGCCAAGTTCACCAACGGGCTTGAGCTCGGCTACGACTACCTCATCCTCGCCACCGGCGTGTCGGCCGCCTATTACGGCCTCAAGGGGGCGGCCGAACACACCTGCGGCCTCTACACCCGCAGCGACGCCATCGTGCTGCGTGACCATCTCATGGCGGGCTTCGAACAGCTGAGCGTGGACAGCGGCGATCTGTCCATCACCGTGGTCGGCGGCGGCGCCACCGGCGTGGAGCTGGCCGGCACGGCCGCCGAGCTCCGCGCCACCGTGCTCGGCGCTACCTTTCCGGACGTCGACCCGTCCCGGGTCCACGTCCGGCTGGTCGAGATGGCCCCCTCGCTGCTCGGGCCGTTCCATCCGAAGCTGCAAGAGTACGCCCGGGCGCAGCTCGTGCGGCGCGGCGTCGACATCAGGCTGAACACGCGCATCGCCGAGGTCACCGAGAAGCAGGTGCGGCTCGCCGACGGCGAGAACCTGCCTAGCGACATCACCATCTGGGCGGCCGGGGTGGCCGCGCCCCAGGCGGTCGCGGGCTGGGGCCTGCCGCAGGGCAAGGGCGGCCGCATCACGGTCGGACCCGACCTGCGCGTGCGGGGCCAGGACCGGATCTTCGCCGTGGGCGACATCGCGGTCAACCCCGACGACCCCGCGCCGCAGCTGGCCCAGCCGGCCTTGCAGATGGGACGCCACGCCGGCGCGCAGATCGTCCGGCTGCAGCGCCAGGCCGCCACCGTGCCGTTCACCTATCACGACAAGGGCATGATGGCCACGATCGGGCGCCGGTCCGCCGTGGTCCAGCTGGCCCGAGGGCCGCGCATGCGCGGCACGCTGGCCTGGCTGGCCTGGCTCGCCCTGCACCTGTTCTACCTGCTCGGCGGGCGGAACCGGGTGTCGACGCTGATCAACCTGAGCTACCGGTACATCTTCTGGGGCCACGGCGGCGCGGTCATCGTCGGAGACGATCCCGGTAGCCTCCGGCAGCCCGCCGCGGACGTCAGCAACGCCCAGTAGGCTGACGTTCGCGATGAACAGGTTCCGCGCGTACGCCGCGCTGGCGGGTGTGGCCGTCCTGGGCGTGCTGGCCGGGTGCGGCAGCAGCGGCAGCGGGCAGCCGTCAGGCTCGCCGATGCCGATGTCGAGCGCCGCGGCGATGAATCCGAACCTGGACCTCGGCAGCTCGCTCGGCGGCCTGCCGGCGCCGGACTTCCGGCTGCTCAACCAGTTCGGTCAGCCGATGTCGCTCAGCCAGTTCCGCGGCAAGGTGGTCGTGCTGTCGTTCCAGGATTCCGAGTGCACCACGGTCTGCCCGCTGACCGCGCAGAGCATGCTGGAGGCCAAGCAGATGCTCGGCTCCGCAGGAGCCCAGGTGCAGCTGCTCGGCGTCGACGCCAATCCGGATGCCACCAGCGTGGCCGACGTGCTCGCCTACTCCCGGGCGCACGGCATGGTCAACCAGTGGGACTTCCTGACCGGATCGGTGGCGCAGCTGAAGGCCACCTGGGGTGCCTACCACATCGCCGTGCAGATCGAGCAGGGGATGATCGATCACACCCCGGCGCTGTTCGTGATCGATCAGCAGGGCCGTGAGCAGAAGCTCTACCTGACCCAGATGGCCTACTCCAGCGTCGGCCAGTCCGCGCAGGTAATCGCCGACGAACTGGCCAGCCTGCTGCCCGGTCATCCGCGCGTCGCCAGCCAGCAGTCGCTCGCGGCCATCCCCGGGCAAGGGCCTTCGGATCACCTCGCGCTGCCGGCTGTGACGCCCGGCGGCAAGGTCTCGCTCGGTCCCGGGCAGCCTCGCCTGGTCATGTTCTTCGCCAGCTGGCTGTCCGAGGTCTCCGACCTCAGATCCGAGCTGCTGCAGGGCAACGCCTACGTGGCGGCGGCCCGTCAACAGCACCTGCCGCAGCTGGTCGCGGTCGACGAGACAGTCGTCGAGCCGTCAGTCCAGACCGTGCGCTCCTACCTGGCCGGCCTCGGCCAGCCGCTGAGTTACCCGGTCGGGCTTGACACGACCGGCCGGGTGGCGGACGGCTACGGAGTGCAGGACCAGCCGTGGTTCGTCCTGGTCTCCGCGACCGGCAAGACTTTGTGGTCCCACGACGGCTGGCTGCCGCTGCCGGCGCTCGAGTCCGCCGTCAGGCACGCCGTCACCAGTTGACATTCGTCACGCGGAACGCACGTCACAGCCGCACTCATGCCGCTGTCGTCACCGACGCTCGCATCTGGCGTCGTGACCGCACCTTCCGACCTCGTGGCAGCAGGGGCGCCCCGAGGACTCATCGCAGTGACCGCCGCAGGGCAGCAGGACAGGGCCGACGCCGGGGATCGCATGGGCACGGCCCTCGGCGAGCAAGGCCGCGGCCGCTTCCTTCCCGGTTTCACCGGTCCGCGACATCCTCGCCGCGACCAGTCCGGTCACGATCGGAGTGGAGAAGGACGTACCGCTCCAGCGCGACATGCCCCAGAAGTTCCGCACGTCATTCGTGTAGGGGAAGTCCTGGCAGGTATAGGGGCCGGTCGCGTAGGCGTTGATGAGATCCCGGCCGGGCGCGTAGACCTTCACCCAGTGGCCGTAATTGCTGAACGTCGCGCGGCCGCGCCAGTCGGCGCCGAGCGCGCCGACGGACACCATCCCCGGGAGGGCGGCAGGCCAGCACGGCTTGCGGCTTCCGTTGTTTCCGGCCGCGACGACGCAGACGACACCCTGGTAATGGCGGAGGCGGCGGAGGAAGCCGCCGAAACCGAGCGGGGACAGCTCATGCCTGGTCGTCGCGGTGATCGACAAATTGAAGACGTCAACGCCGAGACCGAGCGCCCGGTCGAGCTCGGCGCCCAGATCTCCTTCCAGCTGGCTGCCCGCGACCTTGAAGATATTAGAGACGATGACGTCGGCTTCAGGGGCCATGCACCGGATCAGGCCGGCTACGAAGGTGCCGTGCCCGGCATAGGGCGGGATCGTGGTGACGCCGTTCAGCGTTACTCCGGCCGGATCCCAATCCTGCGGGGTTCCGTTCGGCCGGAGCGCTCGCGTCACGCCGTTCAGCCAGGGGTGGTCAACATCGGCGTCTTGCAGCAAGCCGGTATCGGCGACGTAGATCAAGACCCCGGCGCCGCTGTTCGCCAAGCACACCGAGGGGAAGGGCTCGATGCCGTAGTACACCTCTTCGGGTTCGGTGGCCGGGCACGGGCCGATCGGGGCGACGGTGAAGACATGGTTCGGCGTCGCGATGCCCTGGCCCAGGCGCTGGTCGATCGTGTCCAGCACGTCAGGCACGGCACGGCGCTTACCGGCCGGAATCGTCTCGTCTTGGGTCAGGAGCGAAATGCCCGGAACGATTTGCCGGACCAGCCGGTCGGAGAACTTCACACCGGGGTTGAAGACCTGGAACACGTCCTGGACGTACCTGTCGCGGACGAGGAGCTGGCCCTCGGCGTACATGTACTCGATCCCGCCATCGGGAGCCGGGACGTCGACGATCGTCAGGTTTCGCTGAGCCTGAAATTCATCCTTGATGGTCTGGACCTGATCCGCGATCCTTTCCACCAGGTGGCTTTCCCAGCTCTTCGGTCCGAGCACGATTCCCTCCACGATTGCTGGCATCTTGACGTAGCCGGTGCTGGATCTGAGCCAGACCCGCGCCGAGCCCGCGGACCCGGCACCTGTGCGGAGCGACCCGCATGTGTGCTTGATACACGCTCCACGCGTATAGGAAACACGCAGGAAGGATTCGTCACGTTTTGCAAGTTAATACTTACTATAAGTGCGCAGCCCACGGAAAAGGATCATGACGTGCCGGGGTCTGCTCGCGAGGTTCTGGATGGACCGCTGCACCGTGGACATCTAAAATCAGCCCGTGGCGAGTAAGACCCTCACGGCAGCCACCGAGCAGGGGGACCTAGACGATCTGCTGCTGTTGACTTTGTCGCGTCCACGTGAGGCGTTGGCTAAGGCGCGGGCCATTTTGCGCGGCCAACCGGCCGCATATGAGGCGTCGGTCGCTCATCAGGCTGCCGGAATCGTGTTGCGCGAGTTCGGCGATATCGATAAAGGCATTAGTGAGTTGCGGAGTGCGCTGCGGCTAGCCCACCGGGCCCGTTCGATGAAGCGCGAGGCTGACGTGCTCGCCAGTCTGGGGGTGGCGCTGGTCTACGCCGGCCGGACCGGATCCGGGCTGGCCGCCTTCGACCATGCGCTGCGGCTATCCCGGGGCACGCTGGCCGGGCAGGTGCGCTATCGACGCGGCATCGCGTTGCTGGCCGTGGGCCAGCACGCGGCGGCCCTGGACGATGCCCGCCGCGCGGCCGCCGTGCTCCGGCACTCGGGGGACAAGCTGTGGACGGCGCGTGTCTTGACTCTGCTTGGCCTCGTTTACCATACGATGGGTTTTCCCGCTCGCGCGGATGCCGATTTCGCCGCCGCGCAGCTTTTCTTCGCCGAAACCAGCCAGGTGCTCGAGTCGATCTATATGGTGCACAATCGCGCGCTGGTCGCCTATTCGACCAATGACATCCCGACGGCTCTTTCATATTTCGATGAGGCGGCCTCCCGGTACGAGCCGCTGAATGTTCTGGTGCCGGACCTCGCCATCCACCGGTGCGCGGCGCTGCTGGCGGCAGGCCTGGCCGGCGACGCCCTCACCGAGGCGGACCGCACCACCCGCGAGATTGAGCGAGTTGGCGGTCAGTCCATCAAGAAGGCCGAGCTCCTGCTGGTCGCGGCCAACTGCGCGCTGGCCTCCGGCCAACCGCGGACCGCCCTGGACCGGGCGCAGGACGCTTACCGCATGTACAGGGCTCAGCGCACCAGCTGGTGGCTGGCCCGGACCAGGCTGGTACTCGCCCAGGCGAAGTTCGCGGCCGAACCGGTATCGGCCCAGTTGCTACGCGAGGCGAACCGGGTCGCCGCACGGCTGGAAGAGCTGGGTTCCGGCGACGCGCCCCAGGCGCACCTGCTGGCCGGACGGGTGGCGCTGGAACTTGGCCGCCACGCCGCCGCCGACCGTCATTTCATCGAGGCGGCCAAGACCCGCCGGCGCGGTCCGGCCATGTCACGGGCCAGCGGATGGCTCAGCGAGGCGCTGCGGGCCGAGGCCGCCGGGCATCCGCGTCGGCTCCTGGCCGCCTGCCGCCGCGGACTCAGCGTGCTTGACGAATACCGGTTCACCCTGGGCGCCTCGGAACTTCGGGCGCAGGCCACCGCGCACGGCGCCGAACTGGCCGTGCTCGCGCAGCGGCATGCGGTGCGCGAGCGGCGGCCGCGGCTCTTGCTGACCTGGAGTGAACGCTGGCGGGCCACCGCCCTGGCGGTACCCGAGGTAAGGCCCTCCGCCGACGCCGAGCTCAACGCCGGGCTGACCGCGTTCCGTAAGGTGAGCAGCCAGCTGGAGGAGGCCCGCCGGCTGGGTCGGCCGGACGCGAGGCTCCAGCGGGAACAGCAGCGGCTTGAGGGTACCGTGCGCGCTCGCGCGCTGCGGGCCCGTGGCGGCACCGGACCAGCCCCCGGCATGCTCAGCGTCGCCGGCCTGCTCGATCAGCTCGGCTCCGCCCGGCTGATCGAGATCGTCGACGTCGACGGCCGCCTGTACGTGCTGGCCTGCGGCGGGGGCAGAGTACGGCAGTTCACGGCGGGCCGCGTCACGGACGCGGCCCGCGCCTCGGACTTCGCGCGCTTCGCCTTGCGCCGGCTGACCCGCAGCCGGCCTGGTGACGACCTGGACAGCGCACAGGCCATCTTGGATGCGGCGGGCCCAAAGCTCCAGCAGGCGCTCCTCGGCCCGGCCGCCCGCCAGTTGGGCGATGGACCGGTGATAATCGTCCCGACCGGCAAGCTGCACCCCATCCCGTGGGTCCTGCTGCCCGCGCTGCGCGACCGGGCGGTCAGCGTCGCCCCGTCCGCGGCCGCCTGGATGCGTGCGCGCACCGCGTCGCCACCGGACCACCGTCACGTCGCCCTCGCCCGCGGGCCCGGCCTGGCCTCAGACGGTGCCGAGGTGCCCCTGGTCGCACGGTTGTACGACGACGTAACGATGCTGGCGGGCGGCGAAGCCACCGCCGACAAAGTGCTGTACGCGCTGGACGGAGCGTGGCTGGCGCACATTGCCGCGCACGGGATCTTCCGCGCCGACAGTCCGCTGTTCTCCTCGCTGCACCTGCACGACGGGCCGCTGACGGTCTATGACTTCGAGCAGCTGCAGCGTGCGCCGTACCGGCTGGTCCTGTCCAGCTGCGAGTCCGGCGTGCTGGCCCCCGCCGGAGCCAATGAGCTGCTCGGCCTGGTCAGCAGCCTCCTGCCGCTCGGGACGGCAGGAATCCTCGCCGCCCTCGGGCCGCTGAACGATCAGGCCGTCGTTCCCTTGATGGTGGACCTGCACCAGCATCTGCGGACAGGCCAGACCCTCGCCCAGGCGGCCTGCAACGTCCGGCGCGGCCTCACCGGCGACCCGGTCCAGTACGCCACCGCCGCGTCGTTGGTAGCCCTGGGCGCGGCCTGAACCGGCGGCTAGGCGCCCCGGTTCAAAGCGCGATCCACCCGGTCAGCACGTCGATGCCGTCCGTCGTGCGGTACCGGAGTCGAAAGGGGCTGGCCGGGATCGGGTCGACCGCGAAACACCCGATCTCGTCCACCGGCAAGGTGGTCACGCCCGTCTTGGTGTGCGTCTCGATCGTCCCGGCCCGCGGCGGGATGACCTGGCCGAGCAGGGAGTTCCCGGTGACCTCGAGTTCGAGGCTGAGATGGGGCGAGGTGAAGGTGAGGGACCGGATCGAGGCCGCCTCCGACCGCGTGACCGCCGCGCCCGTCGTGTCATGGCTGGAGTCGTAGGTGAGCTGGGCGAGCTCGGCGTCGATGTTATGCCAGGCGTAGGCGCTCTTGCCGGTCTCGACGAACCAGGAAGGGACCGCCTCGCGGGCCTTCAACGCCTCGCCGAGGACCGCCAGAAGCTGCTCGTCATCCCGGTCATCCTGCACCTGGCTCGCCTCCTGGAATGTTGACTTCGATACCGTTGTCGCCGAGGGCCATGAGAGCACTCGACTTGCGCATCCGTTCCAGGCAACGGGCGCGCTTCGGGCCTATGCTTCCAACCGGAATACCCAAACTGGCGCTGATCTCCGCGTAGGAGTGCGGTGGATCGCTGACCAGCATGCCCAGCAGCTGCTGGCAGCGGGGTGGCAGCTCGGCGAGCGCCGCCCGCAGCGCCGCGTTGCGCTCGGCGGTGAGTATCTCCTCGTCGATCACCGCGTCGTCCACGAACTGCAGCGCGTCATCTAGCCTTGTCCCTTGTTGCTCGGACCTGCGAGCCGCGATCGCCACCCGCAGGCACTCGCGGCGCGTGGTCGTCGCCAGCCACCCGGCCAGCGCGGCGGGCTCGCGCAGCTTCCCGAGCTGCTCGACCAGCAGCAGCCACACGTTCTGCCCCACGTCCTCGGTGTCGTGCTTGCTCAGCCGGAACCGAGCACAGATCGACCACAC
>JASHVM010000693.1:0-4604 GCA_030044595.1 Streptosporangiaceae bacterium | reverse complement strand
CCACGAACTCGTCGCCGGTGCCGAGCAGCCGCGCGTAACCGGTGCCAACCGCGGCGCCGTCGTGGGTGACCCGGCCTTCGACGACCGCCTGGTTGCCGACCGCGACCGTCGCGCTGGCGCCGCCCGCGGGCGCGCCGCACCCTTGAGGGGTGCTGGGGAGGTGGGCGGTGCTCACCGGGCCTCGCCGAGCTCGATGGGCACCCCGACCAGCGACCCGTACTCGGTCCAGGAGCCGTCGTAGTTCTTGACGTTGGGCAGCCCGAGCAGCTCGTGCAGGACGAACCAGGTGTGCGCGGACCGCTCGCCGATCCGGCAGTAGGCGATGGTGTCCCGGCTGAAGTCCAGGCCCGCCTCGCCCTGGTACAGCTGGTTGAGCTCGTCGTCGGACCGGAACGTGCCGTCCTCGTTCGCCGCCTTGGACCACGGCACGTTGCGCGCGGTCGGGATGTGCCCGGCCCGCTGCGCCTGCTCCAGCGGGAGGTGCGCCGGGGCCAGCAGCCGGCCCGCGAACTCGTCGGGGGAGCGGACGTCGACCAGGTTGCGCCTGCCGATCGCGTCGATCACCTCATCGCGCAGCGCGCGCAGCGACGGGTCCTGATCCTTGGCGGTGTACCTGGTACGCGGGCGTTCGGGCACGTCCGTGGTGAGCTCATGCGAATCCAGCTCCCACTTCTTGCGGCCGCCGTCCAGCAGCAGCACCTTGTCGTGCCCGTACAGCTTGAAGTACCAGTAGGCGTACGCGGCGAACCAGTTGTTGTTGCCGCCGTAGAGCAGCACGGTGTCATCGTTGGAGATGCCCCGCTCGGACAGCAGGGCCTCGAAGCCCGTCTTGTCCACGAAGTCACGCCGGACCGGATCTTGCAGGTCCTTTTTCCAGTCCAGCTTGACGGCGGTCGGGATGTGGCCCTTGTCGTAGGCGCTGGTGTCTTCGTCTACCTCCACGATGACGACATTGGGGTCACCGATATGGGCCTCCGCCCAGTCGGCGTCCACGAGGACGTCGGAGCGACTCATGGTGGAATTTCCTCCTTCTCCGGCCCGGTCCCTAGGCGGACGGCCGGATCTTTAGGTTCGGCTGGATGAGCAGGCGCCGGAATCAGCCGGGCGCGCGGCCTCGAAAGCTCAGGCGGCAGGACGCGGACAGATGGCGGTAGCGACGTGGCAGAAGTCAACGGCACGCCGCTTGGTCAGCATCTTCGCTGTCCAGCACATCACGAACCAGATGCTATGCGGGCCGGGCCAGGCTGTCACTTTCACGGCTCGATCACCGAGCCCAGCGCGGCGATCACGTCGGCCTTGCGCGGGGGACCCACGGCGCGCTTGACGATGGAACCGCCCGGGTCGAGCACCAGCACGGTGGGGGTGCTGGTGATCCGCAGCCGCCGCGCCAGGTCCAGCCGCGAGGCGGCGTCGATCTCGACGTGCCGCACGCCGTCCACCATCTCCGCTACCTGGGCCAGGATCTGCCGTGTCGGGCGGCACGGCGCGCAGAAGGCGGTGGAGAACTGGACCAGGGTGGCGCGCTCACCCAGCCGGCTGCCGAGGTCGGCCTCGGTCAGGGCGTCCGCCCGGGCCTGGGGCACGGCGGTCCCCGCCGGCGCGGCGCGGAACCTCCCGGCCCGGCGGCGCAGCACCACCCCCAGTACCGTGGCTGCGGCCAGCGCCGCGGCCAGCGCGATCAGCCCGCCAGTCATGCTCAGCGATAGCGCTGGCACGGCGCCATCCATTCCCGCCCGGGCAGGATGGATGGGCGGTGCCGCGGGTCAGGTCGGCGTGACCGTCACCAGCAGCCGGTTCCCCGCCGTGATCTCGAACTTGCTGATCGGCCCCGCGGTGCTCGGCACCGAACCCGGGTACCACACGTGCCCCTCGTCGGAGGAGGTCGTCCAGGAGCCCGCGAAGGTCCGGCTTCCGTCGGGGTGGACGGCCCAGAGCTGGCACGTGGTCCCGACCGCGATGTCGTGCACCTCGACCTGGACGGCGTTGCCCCACAGTTCGCTCGCGTAGGCGACGGTGGCGCTCGCCCCGGTAGCCGGGCTAGTCCCCTGCACGGTCTCCCAGTGACCGGCTCCGGCCGAAGGGGAGATCACCTGGGTGCCGGAGTTCGCTGCCTTCAGCCCGCCGAACAGCCCGGCCGCGATCAGCACGACGGCCGCGGCGGCCGACACCCAGCGCCACCGGTTCCTGCGCCGCCTGGCTTCGGCCAGGTCGCGCACGGTACCGAGCAGTTCCTCGGGCGGCTGCTCGGCGGTGACCGGGCCAACGGCGTCGTCGGCGGAGATCCGGCTGACCTCGTCCGGGTTTACCCGGGCCAGCAGCGCCGGGATGCCGGCCAGGCCGGCCAGCTCGTCCCGGCAGTCCTTGCAGGTGGCCAGGTGGGCGTCGACCAGCGCGCGCTCGGCGGGGTCGATGGCCCCGAGCACGTACACGCCAAGCGACATCCTTGCCTCGGCGCAGTCCCAGGTCTGTGTCATGGTCCCAGCCCTCGTTCCTGCAGCGCCAGCTTGAGTGCCTTCAGCGCGTAAAAGGTCCGCGATTTCACGGTACCTGCCGGTATGCCCAGCGTGGCCGCGGCCTCGGCCACCGAGCAACCGCGGTAGTAGGTCTCCACGATCACCCGGCGGTGGTCCGGCCGCAGCGAGGCCAGCGCGTCGGCGACGGCCCAGGATTCAAGCGTCCGGTCGGCGTCATCGTCAGACGGCAGCAGCTCGAGGGCCGCCTGGCCGGTCTCCGGCGGCCTGGCCTGCCGGGCGCGGTAGGAATCGACGGCGAGGTTGCGCGCCACAGCGAACAGCCACGGCCTGGCCGGCCGGTCGGCCAACGCCTCGGGATGGCGCCACGCCCGCACGATCGTTTCCTGCACTAGGTCCTCCGCACGCTGCCTGTCCCCGCCCATGAGGTGGAGGGCATACCGAAGCAGGGCGCCGCCGTGTTCGGCGTACAGTGCCCGGACAAACGCCTCGTCTGCCACCCGCCCCGTACGGGACGAGGTTCCCGCGTTCGGCACACCACTAGATACGTCCGGCTGGGCCGGGCGGTTCAATGGGCCAGGAAGTTTCTCCCCGTCGGGCGGCCCGCCCGGCACGCCAGAGCCAGGCACGCCAGGACCCGGCACGCCAGGGCCCGGCACTTCAGGACCTGGAGTGCTCGGGGGAACGTACTGGCTCATGCTCACTCACGCTTGCTCAGTGCCAAGACTTCGCAACGTACTGGTATGAATACTTTTAGTGTGGCATACCGCCGGTCCCGGGGTCATCCCCCGGCGAACTGGGGCAGGACCTCGATCTGGGCGGCGTCCTGGAGGACCAGGCCCGGGGCGGTGAGGCGGCTGGCGGGCGCGCCGTCGACGAGGAACGAGGACGTCGCGAGCACCGACCGCAGCCGCCCGTCGTCACCGCGCCGCGCCACGATCACGTCCAGCGCCTCCGCCAGCGTCCGCGCCTCGACCGACTCCGCCGCGACGCCCGCCGCGTCCTTGGCCGCGGCCCAGTACTGGATTGTCACTTTGGCCATTTTCGGTATTCTCTTCTCAGCGGGACCCGGGCGCCGTTGCCCCCGGGTCCTCGTCTGTTTATACAACTGGTGAGGAGCGACCGCACCAGCGAGTGGAGGTGCCGCCGAGTGAGCGACCTGCTGCTGATCACTGGCGCGCTCGAGCCGTCCGCGGAGATCCTGCCCGCTCTCGGGCTCCTGCTGCACCCGGTCCGCGTGCTGCCCGCGGACGCGTCCGCCCTGGTGGAGGCCCCGCCCGCCGACGCGGTGCTGATGGATGCGCGACGCGACCTGGCGCACGCCAAGAGCATCTGCAGGCTACTGCACGCGACCGGGCTGGACTGCCCGCTGTTCGCGATCGTGACCGAAGGCGGCCTCGCCGCGGTCAACGCGGAGTGGGGCGTGGACGACGTGATCTTGCAGACCGCCGGGCCCGCTGAAGTCGAGGCCAGGATCAGGCTCGCCATCGGCCGCCGGGCCGTCGCCGCCGCGGCGGACGCGCCCGATGAGATCCGCTCGGGCGAGCTCGCCATCGACGAGGCCACCTACGCGGCCCGGCTGCGCGGCCGGGTACTCGACCTGACCTTCAAGGAATTCGAGCTGCTCAAGTTCCTGGCCCAGCATCCCGGCCGGGTCTTCACCCGGGCCCAGCTGCTGCAGGAGGTCTGGGGCTACGACTACTTCGGCGGCACCCGCACGGTCGACGTGCACGTCCGCCGGCTGCGGGCCAAGCTCGGCCCCGAGCACGAGGCGCTGATCGGCACCGTCAGGAACGTCGGTTACCGGTTCGTGCCGGTGAAGGGCGCCGCCGACGACCGGGACGGCACCGACCTGCTGGCGCCGGACTCCGCGATGACGGCGGACAGGTGACGCGAACGGGAACCGGTTCCCCCGCGCGAGTCATCCAGGGCCCGTTGTCGACGGCAGCGGCCACCCAGGTGCTCGACCTGGCACAGGCGGCAACCGCCGCGGACGGCGTCGCGCCGCTGTCGGAGGATGCACTGCTCCAGGTCAGGCACGGGAGCCGCGCGGACGCGATCGAACTCCTGCTGTCCGTGCCCGCTGGCTCTGCTGACGCTGGCTCTGCTGACGCTGGCTCTGCTGACGCTGGC
>JASHVM010000692.1:0-8742 GCA_030044595.1 Streptosporangiaceae bacterium | reverse complement strand
AAGCCCTGCGCCCGGCCGATGCCGCCGCCGAGGACGATCAGGTCAGGATCGACGACCGTGACGACGGCGCAGATCGTCTGGGCGACCAGCCGTGCCTCCTCGGTCACCACCGCCATGGCCCGCTCGTCGCCGTTGGCCGCCGCCGCGAAGACGCGCCGCGCCGACACCGGCCCACGCATGCCACCGCGCCGCGCGGCTCGTACGATACCCGAGGCCGACGCCGCCGCCTCCAGCGTCCCGCGCTTGCGGGCCTCGTGCTCATCGGCACCCGCACCTCCGGACAGCGGCAGGAACGCGATCTCCCCGGCGACGCCGTGCGCACCGCGGAGCAACTGCCCGCCCAGCACGAGCCCCATGCCGATGCCCGTACCGATGTGCACGAACGCGAAGTTGTCGACGTCCCGTCCGTAGCCAAGAGCACGCTCGGCCAGGGCGGCGGCGTCGACGTCGTTCTCCATCACCAGCGTCGACCCGAACGCCTCCCGCAGCCCAGCCAGCGCCGCCGGGCGATCCCAGCCACGCAGACCGCCGGTGAGCTTCATGGCGTTCCGGCGCGGGTCGTAGACACCCGGGCTGCCTATCACGGTCTGGGTGATGGCCGACCTCGGCACGCGCGCGTTCTGGCACAGCATGTCCGCGAGGTCGACGAGCTCACCGACGCGCGCGCGGACGCTGGTGGCGCGGGCCCGCAGCGATTCCCTGGTCCTGATCTCCCCGGTGAGATCGGCTATCGCGCCGCGGACGTATTCGTGCCCGATGTCCAGGCCAAGCACGAGGCCGGCGTCGGGCCGGATCTCGTACAGCCGGGCCGAACGCCCGGGCACGCCGGTCCGTTGCCCGGCGATGCGTACCAGCCCGGCCCGCTCGACGTTACCGAGGGCCAGTGACACCGTGGGTTTGGACAGCCCGGAGACCCGGGCCAGCTCGGCCCGGGAGGAAGGACCGCGCTGGCGGATGTGCTCCAGCAGCAGCTGCTCGTTTATCGCCCTGATCAGTGACGGGCGCGCGGCGAACAGGCCCACCCCCGTCCCCTCGGGGGGCGGAAGGGCGATTGCCGGCGCTTGCGCCGGAAGCACCGCGGCCGCGGCCGCGTCCGCTTCATCCGACAGGGCTGTCACCGCGAACCTCCTCCAACATTCGCGCCTGGCTAACGAACCGGGGCCAGTTGTTCCGGGCTCTTGCTCCGGACAAATAGTTAGGATACTGTCCTAACAAACTTTAGCGGAAGGGGCAACCCGGTTTTTGGCCGCAGTCGTCCCCCACATGAGAAACATAGACGTGCCCCCCACACGAAACGGCAGTAAGGACGAAACCCATGAGACGCCTCACTAGACACGGGGTCATCATCGTGGCCGGCCTGATCGCGGTGGCTGGCTGTAGCGCTGGTGCCGGCTCCAGCTCAGCCACAAGCTCCGGCGGCAAGACATCGACGAGCAGCGTGCTGACGATTTCCAACGAGAACGGCGCGCTTTGGACCTGCGGCTTCAATCCCTTCAACCCCTCCGACAACCTCCTGTCGGTCGGCTTCGTCTACGAGCCGCTCGTCTACGTGAACCCGCTGCAGAACGGCAAGACCACGCCCATGCTCGCTACCTCCTGGGCCTGGGGACCCGGTGACAAATCGCTCACGTTCCAGATCCGGCAGGGCGTGAAGTGGAGCGATGGCACGCCCATGACCGCGGCCGACGTGGCGTATACCTTCAACCTGCTGAAGAAGAATTCAGCCCTCGACCTGACCGGTGTCTGGTCGGTGCTGTCCAGCGTCACCGCGTCGGGGAACACGGTCACGATGGACTTCAGCACCGTCGCCGTGCCCTACTTCTACTACATCGCGGACGAGACGCCGATCGTGCCGGAGCACATCTGGTCGAAGATCGCCAGCCCGACCACCGCCCCCGTCGGCAACCCCGTCGGCACCGGTCCGTTCCTGATGAGCAAGTGCAGCCCGGCGAACATCACCTACACCGCGAACCCGCACTACTGGCAGCCGGGCCTGCCGAAGATCAGCAAAATCCAGTACCCGGCCTACACGAGCAATAACACGGCCAACGACGACCTGGCTAACGGGACCGCGCAGTGGGGTGCGCAGTACATCCCGGCGATCAACACCTTCTATACGTCCAAGAGCCCGGATTACCACTACTGGTTCCCGCCGACCGTGAACGTCTCGCTGGTCCCCAACCTGACCAACCCGCTGCTGAGCAACGTCAAGGTCCGTGAGGCCATGTCGTACGCGATCAACCGGCAGCAGGTCTCGACGATCGGCGAATCCGGTTACGAGCCGCCCGCGAACCAGACCGGCATCGTCACGCCGACGTTCTCCAGCACGCTGGACAGCTCGGCCCTCGCGTCCTGGGGCACTGGGTACGACCCGGCCAAGGCGATCTCGCTGCTGGAATCGGCCGGCTTCCACATGTCCGGTGGAGTCATGACCAACGCGGCCGGGCAGAAGCTGTCGTTCACGGTGCTCAACATCGGCGACTACTCCGACTGGGTCGCCTCGATGCAGGTGATCGAGCAGGATCTCAAGGCGGTCGGTATCCAGATCACCCCGGATAACCTGTCCAACACCGACTTCGACGCCGATTTCTACTACGGCAAGTACCAGCTCGCCTACTACGACCAGCAGACCTTCGGCCCGAGCGCGTACTACGAGCTGAACAACTGGCTCAACTCCGCGAACACGGCGCCGGACGGCAAGCTGGCGGCGAGCAACTACGAGCGGTACAACAGCGCGTCCACCGACGCTCTGCTCAACGAGTACGCGACCACCACGGATACGGCCAAGCAGCAGTCGATCATGGATCAGATCCAGCAGGTCATGCTGACCGACGTGCCCTTCATCCCGGTCGTGGAGGCGGTCGACTGGTACCAGTACGACACCGGATCGTTCAGCGGCTGGCCCACTTCAGCCAACCCGTACGCCCAGCCGTCCGCTTACTCCTACCCGGACAACGAGCAAGTGCTCCTGCATCTGTCGCCGAAGTGAGTTAACCGCCGCGTGCCGGGGAATCCAAGGTCCTGAACGCCTGGGAAACCCCGGCACGCGGCGCCAACCCTCCGGCCCGCCGTCGACCGACCGAACCAGGAGCCAACCAGCTTGAGATACGCGCTGCGCCGCCTCGGTTTCTTCGTCCTTACGCTGTGGGTAGCGCTGACCCTGAACTTCCTGCTGCCGCGGCTGATGCCGGGAAACCCGGCGCTGGCCATGATGTCGAAGTTCCGGGGCGACGAGCTCACCCCCGCGGCGCTGAACGCCCTGGAGACCCTGTTCGGGGTCAATACGCACCAGAGCCTGCTGTCGCAGTACTTCGGCTACCTGCACGACGTGTTCACCGGCAACTTCGGCACTTCGCTGAGCGAATATCCGGCCTCGGTCACGTCCGTCATCGGCAGCGCGATCTGGTGGACGGTCGGCCTGGTCGGCATCACCACGATCCTGGCCTTCATCCTCGGTACCGGCCTCGGCATCATCTCCGCCTGGCGCCGCGGCGGGAAGCTGGACAGCGTGGTACCGCCGGTGTTCGTGATCACCTCGGCGATCCCGTACTTCTGGGTGGCCATGGTCCTGGTCCTGGTCTTCGGCATCACCCTGCACTGGTTTCCCACCGAGGGCGGCTACTACGTCACGACCGACACCCCCGGCTTGAACTTCACCTTCTTCCAGGACGTGATCAACCACGCCTTCCTGCCCGCGCTGGCCCTGCTGATCACCACGATCGGCACCTGGATCCTGACCATGCGGAACACGATGATCACCACGCTGGCCGAGGACTACGTGCGGATGGCCCGGGCCAAGGGACTGCCGGGCTGGCGGATTATGTTCGACTACGCGGCACGGAACGCGATCTTGCCGAACCTGGTCGGCTTCGCGATGTCCCTGGGCTTCGTGGTCAGCGGCGCCATCCTGATCGAGTACGTGTTCAACTACCCGGGAGTCGGCTACATGCTGCTGCAGGCGGTGTCCGGTGAGGACTACCCGCTCATGCAGGCGCTGTTCTTGCTGATTACCGTGGCGGTGCTGGTCGCGATCCTGGTCGCCGACATCCTCACCGCGCTGCTCGACCCGCGGACCAGGACGGCGCGTTAGCCATGCCCATGCCAGTTGTCGGCGTACCCACCGAAACGTCGGGGGGTCACGCCGCGCAGGTGCCCGCCGGTCACGTGCTAGCCCGCGTCGGCCGCGCCGTCCGGTCCAACCGCAAGGCGGCCGCGGGAACCATCCTGCTGACGATCTTCGTCCTGATCGCGCTGTTCCCCGGCGTCATCGCCCACGACAACCCGACGGCGGACGCCTACGCCCCGCACCTGCCGGTCTCCACCGCGCACCTGCTCGGCACCAACGCCTACGGACAAGACCTGTTCGCGCAGGTGGTATGGGGGACGAGGAACGTTCTAATCATCGCGTTCGTGGTCGGGCTGGCCACGACCGGGATCGCGGTCCTGATCGGCGTCGCCGCGGCCTACCTCGGCGGCGGGTGGGACAGCTCGCTCAACGTGCTGACCGACGTGCTCCTGGTCATCCCGCTGCTCCCGCTGCTCATCATCATCGCGGCCTACGCGCACGGCGAGGGCACGATCGTGCTGATCATGGCGATCACCCTCACCAGCTGGTCCTATACCGCGCGCCAGCTCCGGTCGCAGGCGCTGACGCTGCGAAACAGCGATTTCCTGGTCGCGGCGCGGGTACGCGGCGAGCGCCAGGTCTACGTGATCGTGATGGAAGTCATCCCCACCATGACCTCGCTGATCGTGGCGAGCTTCCTGACCAATGCCCTGTACGCGGTCCTGCTGGCCTCCAGCCTGCAGTTCATCGGGCTGGGCGACCCGAACACGGTGAGCTGGGGCACCACGCTGTACTGGGCGCAGAACAACGCGGCGCTGCAGACCGGCGAGCCTTTGTGGGCGATCGCGCCAGGTGCCTGCATCGCCCTGCTCGGCGCGGCCTTCGCCCTGCTCAACTACGCATTCGACGAGATCGGCAACCCCGCGCTCAGACCTGTGCGAAGGAGCAAGCGTGCCCGAAGCACCTGAGATCCTCGAGGTCAGCGGGCTGTCCGTCGATTACGTACTGCCCGCGGGCGATGTCCGGGCGGTCGATGACGTCTCGTTCGCGGTCGACCGGGGCGAGTTCCTCGGCATCGTGGGTGAATCAGGCTGCGGCAAGTCCACGCTGCTGTTCGCCGTCGCCCAGCTGCTCGCTCCCCCGGCCCGTGTCACCGCGGGAACCGTCAGCTTCCAGGGAACCAACCTGGTCGGCCTAACGGACAAGCAGCTGTCCGCGATCCGCTGGCGGGACATGTCGGTGGTGATGCAGAGCGCGATGAACGCGCTGAACCCGGTCAAGTCGATCGGCGCGCAGTTCAAGGACGCGCTGCAGGCCCACGGCAAGGCGTCCAAACAGGAGGTCGCCTCCCGGTCGGCCGAGGTGCTGCAGATGGTCGGCATCGACCCGGTGCACCTGAAGAGCTACCCGCACCAGCTGTCGGGGGGCATGCGGCAGCGCTCGATGATCGCGATGGCGATGCTGTTCACCCCCGACCTCATCATCATGGACGAGCCGACCTCCGCGCTCGACGTGGTCGCCCAGCGCTCCCTGATGGCGCAGATCAAGGACCTCCAGCACTTGTACGGGTTCGCGGTCATCTTCGTCACCCACGACATGTCCCTGATCAGCCACTACTCCGACCGGCTGATGGTGATGTACGCCGGCCAGGTGGACGAACTCGGCGGCACACGCGAGATCTTCGACCAGCCCCGGCACCCGTACACCAAGGGCCTGCTGGAGGCCTTCCCCTCGATCCGGGGCCCGCGGACCCCGCTGAGAGGGATCCCCGGGAACCCTCCCGACATGGCCCGGCTGCCGGCTGGCTGCCGGTTCCACCCGCGCTGCCCGGTCGCCGTCGAGACCTGCACCGATACGGCACCCGACCTCTACCCCGTGAACGGGAGCCTTGTCCGCTGCCTGCGCTACCAGGACGAACACTCATGACCGAGCTGCCTCCCACCCAACTCATGCAGGTCGACCACCTGACCAGGCACTTCAGGATCGGCAACGCGCTGTCGCGGCGCACGCTGCACGCGGTGGATGACGTGAGCTTCGCCATCGGCGAGCAGGAGATCGTGGCGCTGGTGGGCGAAAGCGGCAGCGGCAAGTCCACCGTCGCGCGGCTGCTCGCGCGGGTCTACGAGCCGACGGCGGGCACGATCACCTTCCAGGGCAAGCCGGTCAAGGCGATGCGCTCGCGGAGCGACAGGCTCCGCTACAGCGGACTGGTCCCGATGGTCTTCCAGGATCCGTTCGCCTCGATCAACCCGGTGTACCGGGTCCAGCACGGCATCCTGCGCTGTCTCAAGCTGCACCGTCCTGAACTGTCAGGCCAGCAGCGCCTGGAGGAGGCGACCAGGGTGTTCGAGGTGGTCGGGCTGGGCGCCGACATGCTACAGCGGTTCCCCTTCGAGCTGAGCGGCGGGCAGCGGCAGCGGGTCGGATTCGCCATGGCGCTCGCGATGCGGCCGAAGCTGATCCTCGCCGATGAGCCGGTGTCGATGCTGGACGTCTCGATCAGGATCGGGCTGCTCAACCTGATGGCGAAACTGCGCGACGAGGAGGGCGTCTCGATCCTGTACATCACCCACGACATCGCCAGCGCGCGGTACGTAGCGGACCGGCTGATCGTCATGTACGCGGGCCAGATCGCCGAGACAGGACCGATCGGGGACGTACTGACCGACCCGAAGCACCCCTACACGCAGCTGCTGCTGTCCGCGGTGCCGGACCCGAAGGCCCCGCTGTCCCAGGTGACGGACCGCGGCGAGCCGCCGAAGGTCGTCGACCCGACGCCCGGCTGCCGGTTCCGCTGGCGGTGCCCGCTGGCCATCGAGACCTGCGCGCAGGTCACGCCGGTGCTCGCCGAGCTGCTGCCGGGACACGACGCGGCCTGCCACGTCGCCCAGAGGTCGAAGGGCGGAGCCGAGCAGGTGCAGGCGTTCTCATGAAGCTGGCGGTCATCGGCGGAGGGTCCACGTACACGCCCGAGCTCGCAGACGGGATCGGGCGGCTGCTGCCCGACGTCGGCGAGCTCGTGCTGGTCGACCCCGACCCCGGGCGGCTGGCCGTCGTGGGACCCGTCTCGGCCCGGATCATGGCCGCGCACGGCCATCGCGCGCGCGTCCGGTGGACCGGCAGCCTGGACGACGGCGCCGACGGCGCGGACGCGGTCTTGATCCAGCTGCGGGTCGGCGGCCAGGCCGCGCGGCAGCGCGACGAGACTTGGCCGCTCGACTGCGGCTGCGTGGGACAGGAGACCACCGGGGCCGGGGGGTTTGCCAAAGCACTACGCACCGTGCCCCTGGTTCTTGATCTGGCCGAACGGGCCAGCCGCCGGGCTTCGCCCTCTGCGTTCATCATCGACTTCACCAACCCCGTGGGGATCGTCACCCGGGCGCTGTTGTCCGCCGGATACCGCGCCGTCGGCCTGTGCAACGTGGCGATCGGGTTCCAGCGCGACTTCGCCGCGATGCTCGGCGTGCGGCCCGCCCAGGTGTCGCTCGGGCACGTCGGCCTGAACCACCTGACCTGGGAACGCTCCGTGCTGGTCGACGACAAGGACGTGCTCCCCGATCTGCTTGCCGCCCGCGCGGACGAGATCGCGCCGCACACCGGGCTGACCGCGGATTTCATCCGCCGCCTGGGCCTGGTGCCGTCGTACTACCTGCGCTACTACTACGCGCACGACGCGGTGGTCGCCGAGCAGCGCGGCCGGGCCACCCGCGCCGAGGAGGTGACCCGGCTGGAGACCGAGCTGCTCGAGCTGTACGCGGACCCGGCGCTCGACCGCAAGCCGGCCCAGCTGGCGCAGCGCGGCGGCGCGTGGTACTCCGAGGCGGCGGTGGACCTGCTCGCCTCCCTGACCGGGAACCGGCGCGATGTCCAGGTGGTCAACACGGCCAACGGCGGAACGCTGCCGTTCCTGCCCGCCGACGCGGTGATCGAGGTCCCGGCCGTTATCGGCGGCGGCGGCGCGGTCCCGGTGCCGGTCGAACCGGTAGAACCCCTGCTGCGCGGGCTGATCGCGCACGTGTACGCGTACGAGGAGCTCGCGCTCGACGCCGCGATCCGCGGCGGCCGGGACCGGGTGTACAACGCCCTGCTCGCGCATCCGCTGGTGGGCCAGGCCGATCAGGCGCAGTGCCTGACCGACCGGCTGATCGCGGAGAACGCGCGCTACCTTCCCTGGGCTTGAGGAGACCGCAGATGAGACGTACCTGGCAGGCCATCCTGGCGGCAGCCGGCATCACGCTCGCTTCAGTCGCCCCGGCTGCCGCGGCGGCCGCGGCGGCTCCGGGCCAGGCGGCAGCCCCGGGCCAGGCGGCCGAACCCGAGGTCCGGGTCAACCAGGTGGGGTACCCGTCGTCGGGCCCGAAGGTCGCGTTCGCGATGCTGGCCAAGCGGGTCGGCAAGGTGGGCTTCGAGATCACTGCCCCGTACGGGGTCGTGTACCGGGGCAGCTCGGCCGACGACGTGGGGGCGTGGAATTCCGCCTACCAGGCCGTGTACCAGCTCAATTTCTCCGGCGTCAGCGCGCCCGGCAGCTACCGCGTCAGGCTGCTTTCTCCCGCGGCGGCCGTTTCCCCCTCCTTCACCGTCGGCACGGGGTCGCAGCTGTACGGCCAGCTCGTGGACAACGCCGTGCAGTACTTCACCTCCGAGCGGGACGGGCCCGACGTGGATCCCGGCGT
>JASHVM010000691.1:0-2684 GCA_030044595.1 Streptosporangiaceae bacterium | reverse complement strand
ACCGGGCAGCTGCGAGAAAGGACCCAGAAGAACAGTCAGCCCAGCCCGACGGCGCGCGTGGTCATCGGGCCAGATCCGTACGCTCTCTTGACAGTGGTGGCCCTTATGGGTGCCGCGACCCGTGCGTGCTGGAACTGCTTCTTCCTGCTCACCGTAGCGACCAGAGTGGCTGCCCGACCATGGGCTAGCAGGCGCCTTGTGCTCCTGGCGAAATCGGTGACCTGCCCGCCGAACTGCATGGCCGTGCAGCTGCTGATCGTAGTCGACGGATTCCTTACCGTTGCCTTACCGGTACCGCCAACCAGCGTCCGCCGACCTAGGCTACGCGGCATGAAAGAGCCGCTGGCCGAGCTCGCCACGTATTCCTGCCCCTGGTACGACGTGCCCGATGCGGACCTGGTCCGGCTGACCGCCGCCGCCCGGGCGGCGGGCCACCGGTGGGACGCCATCGATGCCGCCTGTGACAACGGGCCCGGCAAGGACATCCCCGCCGTGATCCGCCAACAGTACTGGTTCACCCCTCTCGCCGGGCCGGGACTGTTCGGTGCCACCCAGCGCGCGGCCCGCAATCTCACCGGCCGCGACGCCGGCTACTACCCGCCGCTGACCTGGCCCTGCCCCGGCTGCGGGCAGCAGATCACAGACCTGGCCGCCTGCGGACGGCCGATCCACGCCGAGCTCGGCCACGCGGCGGGCTGCGCCCGGCTGGCACGCGACCAGGCCGCCGACGAGGCCCTGCGCCGGGACTGGTTGCCCCGGCTGATCCTGCACTCCGAAGACCCGGTCGGCCCCCTGCAGCGGCACTGGCTGGCTGGGCCGATCGTCGATGACTGCCCACGCTGCGGCTGGCATGGCTACTTCCACCGTCACCTGGCCACCGTCAATGGCGACTGGGCCCGCACGGTCTGTGATGACTGCTTTGCCGACCTGAACCCGGCGATCACTGTCATGGCGAAGTTCTTCTCCGCCCGCTCCTCCGGCAGCAGCGAGCCGTTCGCCGTGATCCGCCAGCGGACCCGCAGCGACCGCGACTACCCAGACATCGGGCAGCAGATAACCTGGCGGCTGTGCTGGGAGCACACCACGATGCTGGCTGAGGAGGCCCGCGGCGGCTGCGACCACGACCTCGCCGAGATCAGCCGCCCTGAGGCCGAGCAGATCGTGGCCGGGCTGGCAGCCTGTTGCTGGCCGCCCGAAGCGGTGCGGCTGCCCTGGGTGGCCTGCGCTTATCCGTGATGACCCGCTCAGCACGCCACGGCGGAGCCGCACGGGAAACACCCGGTCGGGACAGGGAGGCGTGACTTGCGCCAACAGGCTGGCAGCCACCGCGTCGACGGGCAGATAGATGGTAACCAGTGAGCGGCGCTATCCGCTGGATCTGAACGACTGCTCTGGCGGTAAGGCCCGGCCACCATACTAATCGCGGAGTGTGAGCCTGGGTAGGAGGCCACGAAGCATCGCGACAGTCTGTCTGCCGTACGCAGGGTCCTCGCCGACCTGGCCGACTTTGCCCGGCAACCAGGGCCGTCAACCGAAGGTTAGGAGAGGCACGTCGTACAGGCTGTGATCCTTGGCGCGGGTCATTTCGGGCGCCAGGATCTCGACGACGAGCATCTCGGTGAGGAACTGGACCTTAGCCGACAGCAAATGGCTCGCGTGCGCGAAGGCTGAGTGTTCCTTGAGCCCAACGGCAACATGAACGTGCGGGAGAATTCCGTCGGCATCGTCGCGGGCGATCGTGCCGCAGCCAAGGGCTTCGACGTTCGTGACATGCACCTTTGTCCACACCGGGGCCTGCGGGTCTTCGAGCTTCTCGCAGGTGCCGACGATGTCGGCCTCGGCGAACCCGGCGAGGAACATCGGGATGTAGCCCTGCCGGACCTCGTTCTCGCGGCAGAAGTCGGCAAGGCTGGCCATGAATTCGTCGCCATGCTGGAACGTCACGCCGAACGTGCGCCCGGCCTTCAACTCGCTCGCCTTCATATCAGCTTCCCGCCCATTCACTAAGCTCGGATACGTCTTGTTCAGACACGTCATCTGCTGCCGCGAAAGCCTCCCGGATTCCCGGGTTGTCCAGCCCGGAGGCGATCAGCAGATGCAGCAGCAGGCGAGCCTTAAGCGGGTCCAGGTTGCCTGCGCTGATAAGGCCCCGGGCCAGCAAGTCACGTTCTGAACCAGGAAAGCCGTAGGTGACCCGATGGACTGGGCCCGCTCCTGTCCGGGAAGCCAGCACGACCGGGATGCACTCGGCAAGCTTGCCGAGGACGGGCGCGACGGCGGCAGGTACGTGCCCGGCACCGAACGCCGCCACGACCAGGCCGTCAACATGCTCAGCCATGGCTTCGATCAGCGTGCCATCGTCCCCGAGGACGATGGTCGCCAGGCCAACTCGCGCGCTTCGGCGCGGCACGGAGCCAAGGGCTGGCGACCTGCGCTGGATCCGGACAGGAATGCTGACGCGGCCTTCGGCGACATGGCCGACAGGACCGTGATCGGGTGAGACGAAGGCAGCAGGACTGCCGGTGTGCGCCTTCTGGACCCAGCGGGCGGCGTGGATCTGGTCATTCAGCACGACGAGGCATCCCAGACCTCGCGCACACGAGCTGGCGGCCACTGTGATCGCGGCGAGAATGTTGGCGGGCCCGTCCGCTCCAGCCATCGTCGGGTTGCGCATCGCGCCCGTC
>JASHVM010000690.1:0-3480 GCA_030044595.1 Streptosporangiaceae bacterium | reverse complement strand
TACATCCCGAGCCTCTACACGATGCTCGACCTGACCGCTCTTGGGAGGCAGGAAGCCTGGGAAGAACCCAAGGGTCGTGCCCCGAATTTGCACGACAACTAGCCGACATTCAACGAGGCCAGCGACAGTCGCGGCCCTCGCCGAGGTAGCGGCCGTGGTGTCCTGTCGGCATGCCCTGCCGGTCGTAACTCGCAATGGCGAGGCCGGGCTGACTGGCGTATTGCAGCCGGGCACGGGCGACGGGGTATGCCGAGATATCGGACAGGAGCTGGACTCATCGCTGAATGCGGACGCGTCAGTGACCGTGAGTCCCCTACCCGACCAGCCCATCGGGTAGGTAGCGGTCACGCCACGCAACTTGTGCCGCATGCCGACCGTCTAGGTGAGTGGTGAGGTCCGATGCGTGGGATGGATGGTGCCAGACCGGCGCACAAGACCGTGGCGCTGCCCTGTGTCCTGGCTGGTCTTGCTGCGCTGCTGCTGGCGGGCTGCACCTCCCCAGCGAGCCGCGTTAAGCAGGTCGGGGTCTCGTCCACGACGGCTGCGCCGGTCACCCTGCCCTCTGCGCGAGCCGTCACGCATCTGGTGCGGCCAAGTGCGCTGGCGGTGGGTCCGGATGGGCATCTCTACGTGGCCGATGATGGCCTGAATGAGATTCTCCAGCTGCTACCCGGCGGCAAGTTCCTGGTGATCGCCGGGACCGGCAAGGCGGGCTACTCCGGGGACGGCGGCCCCGCCGTTGACGCCTCGCTTGATGACCCAGGCGGCATGACATTCGCACGGTCCGGCACGCTGTATTTCGCGGATACCGGGAACAACCGCATCCGGGCAGTATCCCCATCGGGCATCATCTCCACGGTTGCCGGGACCGGGCGGCCCGGCGGCTGGGTCCCGGGTGGGACACCCGCGCTTAAGGCCAGCCTGATCAGCCCGGGTGATGTGGTGACCGGCCCGGGCGGGGCGCTGTACATCGCTGACACAGGCGCGAACGAAATCTTCAAGATGACGGACGGCGGAAGGCTGATCCTCGTAGCGGGTACGCGTAGTGGGTTCGCGGGAGTATGGGGAGTCGGGCATCAGGCAACCAGCGCGTCTGCGGACGGGCCGGATGGCCTTGCGTTCGACCGCTCAGGGGATCTGTTCATCGCGGGCCTCAACACCAAGACCCTGCTCATGATCACTGCCAGTGGTGTCATGACGCTCCCGGACGGCATCGACGGGTTCTATCCCCGGGGGAACGGCGGCTTGGTCACTGCCCTCAACGGCAGCGTACTGGCGATGAACACGCAGCAGGTCGACCGGATCACTCCTCATGGCATCCGGGTCATCTACACTCTTCCGGTCCGCCCGCGCGTCGCCATCCACGGTTTCCTGCCCAATGGGATCGCGGTCGCCGTGAACGGAGCCCTCTACCTGGACACCTGGCGCGGCAACGGGTGGGCAGTCAAGACGGCGCTGATCGAGATCCTGCCCAACCGCACCGCCCGCGTGATCTGGGAGAGCTAGCTCCAGGCCGCGCGGCCAGCTCTATGACGGACTAGTGCGGAATCCATGCCGCATCAAAGGGGAGCGCGGCACTTACTCGGTTTCGCGCGCGGGCGTGTTCGACGACCAGCGTGCGGGTGTCCAGTCGCCCTCCGGGTCGGTGGTCTGGCCCAGTTCGATCAGGTGGCCGTCGGGGTCGCGGATGTAGCAGCGCTTCTCGTACGGGTGCTGTTTGGGCGGCGTCAGGAACTGGGCGCCCTTCGCGCTCCACTCGGCGTACACGGCTTCGATGTCGGTGACGCGGATGTTGAGGAAGCTGCTGACCCGGTCTGGCTCGCGAGGGGTCTCGAGGATGACGCTGGGCTTGTCGTCGGTCGGGCCGCCGCCGGCGTTGATGACGATCCAGCTGTTGGCCAGCGCAATGTTGACTGGGTCTGCGGGACGTTCCACTGTGCCGCCGAGGACTTCGGTGTAGAAGTGCTTGGAGCGTTCGATGTCATCGGAGACGATGAAGTGAGTCAGTACCATCTTGTGGGGCTGCGGGAGATCGGCCATCGGCACCTCCACCGGTCAGGTCTCGTGCTGGGCTACACGACAGAGCCTGCAGCCCAACACTACCGTGGGTGATCACTCGAACCGACTCCGCTGTCTAGTTTCGGATCTTGATCGTGCACGCGAGCCGGAGCGGTTTTGCCGATGGTCATTCCCGAGACGGCTCACATCGCTCTGACCTGGTTTAGGTCCAGCCAAAGGCCCAGCTGGCAGCGTTCGTATCCCACGGATATCCCGCGCTGACGGGACGCGGAGGTCAGTCTGACTCGGCGCCGTCGGGAATAAGGTCATAGACGCGCATGTAGCGGCGCCCGCCGAGAGGCCGCCATCTCCCTTTCCACATCCAGACTGTGCCGTCCGTGTGAACGTAGTCTGCGGGCTGGCCGGCGTGATCCACTATCGGATTCCTCGGATCACCTGCCGCTGCCAACACGAACAGCACGATGCGCGGGTCAGACGTCGCCACACGGAACCTAACGCCCGGCACAGCCTTCCGCGTTCCGGAGAGCCATAACGCAAGACCGCGCGATCACAGATGCGATCGACACTCACGTCCAGCCCGAGCGCGAGCCGGTCACCTACCGTGGAACCTCGGCAGCGACGGCGACGCCTACCGCCGTAACGGCTCATGCGATGGTGCGCAACTTGCCCCCGGAGCTGACATACGCCTTTCAGCCTTGACGCGGGCTGGCTTCATGCACTAGAAGGTGATTTAAACGGCTAAGGCGATTTCAGTCATTAGAAATCAGGATGCGCTCCGGCAGTAATGCTCGGCTCGGACGCCGTGCTGTGCTGGGCGTGCGTGCTTCGGGGGAGGCTCTATGTCCGGCCGTCTATCCGGAACTCGCGTGGCCATCGCTATCATCACGGGTGCCCTGGCAGGCGGCGCGGTCGCCCTGGCAGCGCCCGTTCCAGCCGCGTCGGCGGCACCGGCGAGCAGCGTAACCTGCCCGCAACGCGGCCCCGGCGGCGTTCTGACCCCTCCGCCGGCACCTGGTGTGGACTGGCAGGGCTGCCTGCTGGACGGGGCCGATTTTGACCACGCGGACCTTAGCGGCGCGAACCTCACCGATACCGATCTGCAGGACGCGACGTTCGCGGACGCGGATCTGGCTGGTACGGAGATGGCGGGCGCCTTGATGTCCGGCGTGCAGTCCGGTGACGTCACTGGGACGCCCGCATCGCTGCCGAGCAACTGGGAGCTGACCAGCGGATACCTCCTCGGCCCAGGCGCCAACCTGGAAGGCGATAACCTGCAGGACGCCAATCTGTCCGGCGCAGATCTGTTCACCGCAAACCTTGTCGGTGCGAATCTGGCCGTGGCTGACCTGGGCAATGTCGATCTGACCGACGCGCAGCTGGTGAACGTCCGGTCGGGCGCCATAACCGGGATGCCCGCATCGCTACCAAGCAACTGGGAGCTGACCAGCGGATACCTCCTCG
>JASHVM010000689.1:0-7069 GCA_030044595.1 Streptosporangiaceae bacterium | reverse complement strand
GATAGGTCTTCGGATCTCGCTTGTGACGCCTGGACAGTTCGGGTCGGCAGGACGATGATCTGCGCTGTGGACGGCTGGTGCCCGGTCGAAGAACTGACGCGGTGGGGATTCGCGCACGCGCAGGTCGTCATGGCCAACGAGGCGCACAACGGCTTCAAGCGCTGCATCCGGACCCGGGAGGTCGGCATCCGGATGATCCGGGCCGCGCACGACGCCGGAGTGCGGAAGCTGGCGATGGAGGCGCTACCGTGGCCAGACGACGGCTCGCCTGGGCCGATCCGGAGCCTCCCATCAGGCTGGGGAGGCTACTTGGATCAGCCGGACATGCGCAGGCTGATCAATGCGGCGCTGGGCCTGGGCTGGAGCCTGTGGGCGTACGAGGCCGTCATGGAGGCCTCCGCACATGCCGACCCAGCCGAGTTTCTCACCCTTGAACACAGCAACTGGCGCGACCACGAGCAGGCGCTCAACCTGTGCCGGGTCCTGGCTGCCGCCCCGGCTGAACCGCTGCTTGTCTGGACCGGCGGCGACCACGCCTGCAAAGAACCGACCCACGGGTGGGTCACGATGGGATGCCACTTCCCCGCCATGTCCGGGACCGATCCGTTCGTCATCGACCAGAACGTGACCGTCGACTTCGCCGGCCGATCCCAACCCTGGGTCCGGGAGCTGCTGAGCAGCCTCAGAGGAACACTGGATGCCTTCGGTGGCACCGCCGGCATCCTCCGCGGCCAGGCACCCCTGCCGCTGAACGCCCGGCGCGGCGTCGACGCAGTCATCGTCTCCACCGACAACACACTCACTTAAGATGCTGGCCGTGCCGCGTACACCCGCGCCGCGCTCAGCTTTCAGGACCCGCGCGGGCGCGCCGGCCAGCGCCCACACGGACCCTTGTCCAGCTGGCCGGCGTACCGGCACTGACGCGACCGCCTTCTCGCTCAGCGTGCCGCTGCGTTGCACGTCTTGCTCGCCTGGTCCTGGCTAGCATTCATACCTCAGCCGCCGGCCACCCTTTCGCGGCGGTGGTGAACACCCAGACGCTGAGCGCCAACACAGCCACTGCGGCAGATAGCAAAGTCCAGCCCCAGGCGTTGCCCGCCGACATCAGCGCCGCGCCAAGGAAGACCAGCCACAGCACGACCAGCAGCCGCACGATCAGGATGCTGACCCGGACAGGCTGGATGTATTCCCAGGACCGGATAAGGGTGCGCTGGATGCGCGGGCGGGTTCGCAGGGTGGCGCGCGTCGGCCTTGCGGCGGGCGGCCACGACGAGGGAGCCCTGTTGTCAGTCTGTGCGTACATCGAAGCCTCCTGTGGCCTACGGTGTCCGGCCACTCCGAATCACCTATCAAAGTGATATCACTTTGATAGGTGATTCGTCAAGAGCAACCGTAGCAAGGTGCCACAGGGCGGGTACGGACGTGTCCGTGCTGTGCCCGATCAGCTGGTAAGACACGGGCACTCACAGCCACTCAGGCCGTCCGGGCCGAGCAGCTCCACGCCCTCGGCCTGGGCCTGGCCCAGCAGCTGTTCGGCCAGCTCCTCATCCACCGCCGGACGCTGGGCAGGCCGGTAATTAGCTACCCCGGTGCCCGCGCAACCGGGACAATGACCCGGGCGGCCGCCTCACGACGCGCACCCCCCGGCCGGGCACGACCGCTGGCCGGGCACGACCGCCGGGCCGCCGCTGCAGCAAAGACCGTCTCGCACCAGGAGACCTGACGTGGACCTCCCCCGCCGCTTTACCATCCGCGAGAGCAGCCACCGCATCCATAACCCGTTCACCAGCGACAAGCTGGCCACCTTGGGCCAGGCGCTGAGCCCGCCGCCGGGGACGCGGATGCTCGACCTGGCCTGCGGGACCGGCGAGATGCTGTGCACCTGGGCACGCGACCACCAGGTGATCGGGACCGGGATCGACATCAGCACGGTGTTCATCGCCGCCGCCCGCGCCCGGGCGGCCGGGCTGGGAGTGGACGGCCGGGTCAGCTTTGTGCACGGCGACGCGTCGGGCTACGTCGCCGACGCCCCTGTGGGCATCGCCTCGTGCATCGGCGCCACCTGGATCGGCGGCGGTGTACCCGGCACGGTGGAGCTCCTGCGGCACAGCCTGCAGCCCGGCGGCATGATGCTGATCGGCGAGCCATACTGGCGTCAGGAACCTCCCGACCAGGCCACCGTCGAGGGCTGCCACGCCGGCAGCAAGGATGACTTCCTGCCCTTGCCTGAACTGATCGAACGGTTCGGTGACCTGGGCTGCGACGTCGTCGAAATGGTCCTCGCCAGCCAGGACAGCTGGGACCGGTACGCCGCAGCGCAATGGCTGAATATCCGCCGCTGGCTCGACGCCAATCCCGATGACGAGCTGGCTGGCCAGATGCGCGCGGAACTCGCCGCCTCGCCCGCACAACACGCCAGGTACCGGCGCGAATACCTCGGCTGGGGGGTCTTCGCCCTGATGAACCGCTGACTCGCCAGGCTACTGAACAGCCCGGACGCCGATGCGCCCGCGAGCGAGCGCCACACCGAGGCCTATCTACTTATGACGCGGGGAGACTGGGAGGCTGCCGGTTTGTGGAGCCGGCTGGGTCGCCGCCGTCGGCCCTATTGAGTCTCGCTCTGCTCGAGGACCGGTGCCTCGTGGGCGCGGGCGGCGGCGGCGATGAGCTCGATGACCGTATCCAGGGGAACCGCCGTGGAGTCGACCACCAGGTGGTACAGGGAAGCGTCGGCGGGATCGCAGCGGTACAGGCGGCGGACGTAGGCGGTACGGGCCTTGTCGGCCGCGTGCAGGCGCTGCCGGGCCTGCTCTTCGCTGATGCCTTCGATCACGGCGCCCTGGGCGATGCGGCGCTCGGCCGGGCCGTCCAACCGCACGTGAAAGCCGCGATCCTTGCCAAGCACGACCGCCGCTGCCCGGCCCAGGATCACGCCACCGCCGCCGGCGCCGAGCACGCGGTGGATCCCGGCCTCGCCGTGGCTGCGCAGATGCTCGTCCTGATGGTAGGTAGATGGCGGCGACTGGGTCGGCCCGGCTGGCATCGCCTGGGTGAAATGGGCTAGCAGCCGGTGCACCGGGGTGGCCTTTACCTCCTCCGCCGACAACTGCTCGTCGCACGGCCCGGGCTCCGCGAGGTGGCCCTCCGACGTGGTGACCCGCTGCAGAAAAGGCAGGCCGAGCCGGTCGGCCAGAGCCGGGGCGACGACGCTGCCGCCGGCGCCGTAGGCCGCCGACACCGTTATCAGCCGAATGGCGGCCCCGGCCGGGGCGGCAGAGCCGCTGGGCGGGAGAAGCGAGGCGTCCGGCGGGGTAGGGGCGGGCGGGGTAGGGCTGTCAGACTGCTCGGAGGTCACCGGCACTCATCTCCTCCCTTGACGGCGCGGCGGGCAGGTCCGGCGGCCGGCGGCCGGCGGCCGGCGTCAGGGTGCCCGAGGGCAGCACCAGCCCGCACACGACCGCGGAGCCGGCCAGGATCGCGGCCGAGACCCAGAACGCGACGACGTAGCTGTGCACCGCCGCATCGGCCAGGACCAGCGGGTCCCGGCCATGGGCCAGCACGTAGGACGTCAGGGCGCTAGCGGCGAGGGTGTTCAGCAAGGCGGTGCCGATCGAGCCGCCGACCTGCTGGTTGGTGTTGACCAGGGCCGCGGCAACGCCCGCGTCCGCGGCGCCGGTGCCGTACGTCGCGCTGTTCAGCGCACAGCCGAACACCAGGCCCAGGCCGGCCCCGACTAGGAGCAGGGCAAGCAGGATCCAGTCCAGGTAGCTGGTACGCAGTCCCAGTCGTGCGGCCAGGATGCTCAGGCCGCCCGCTGCCATGAGCATGCCAGCCGGGACCAGGGGCCGGGGTCCGACCCGCGGCATCAGAACCCCGCTGGATATCGTGGACGCCGCTACGATCGCCGCGACCATCGGCAGGAAGGCCAGGCCGGACTTGACCGGCGAGTAGGCAAGGGTCAGCTGCAAGTAGTAGGTCAGGAACAAGAAGATCCCGAACACGCCGATGGCGGACAGCCCGATGGCCAGGTATGCGCCGCCCCGGAAGCGGTTAAGGACAATCGGCAGTGGCAGCAGCGGATGCGCGGCTCGCATCTCGACCAGCACGAACACGGCCAGCAGGACCACTCCGGCCGCGAGCAGCACGAGGGTCGTCGGCGCGCCCCAGCCCGCGGTGTCGGCCTCGGACAGCCCGTACACTACCGAGACCAGCCCGGCCACCACCAGGATCGTTCCCGGCCAGTCGATGTGCACGCTTGGATCACGGGGGTGGCTGGCCAGCAGCCGCACCGCGCCTGTGACCGCGACAACCGCCAGGACGACGTTGACGTACAGGCACCACCGCCAGGACAGGTACTCGGTCAGCAACCCGCCCAGCAGCAACCCCACCGCCCCGCCCGCTCCGGCGATGGCACCGTAGACGCCGAATGCCTTGCCGCGCTCGGCCGGGTCGGTGAACGTCACGGCTAGCGTGGACAGCGCGGCCGGGGCCAGCATCGCGCCGAACGCCCCCTGCGCACCGCGGCCGATCACCAGCATCGCAAAACCGGTCGCCGCGCCGCCCAGCGCCGAGGCCGCGGCGAAGCCCACCAAGCCGATGATCAGCATCCGCCGCCGTCCGACCAGATCCGACAGCCGACCGCCGAGCAGGAGTAGGCTCCCGAAGGCCAGTGAGTAAGCCGTCACCACCCATTGCCGGTCGGCGTTGGAGAACGCCAGGTCACGCTGGGCTGAGGGCAGCGCGATGTTCACGATCGTGGCGTCCAGCACCACCATCAGCTGCGCCAGCCCCACCACGCCGAGAATCCACCAGCGCCGGGCCGACTCTGGAGCCACGTCGGACGTCCCAGCCCGCTCCGACAGGGCAACATCCGCCGGCTCGCTCATTCCTGGAGCCTACGTCCGGGCAAGAAGGTTGAGGAAGGCTGCCTGCTCTTCGCCGGCGGCTCGCCGAGCGGCGAGAGTGGCACGCCACGTCTCGAACGCGAGCGCGCATCGGCGGCAGTGATCGCCAGGACTTTTGCGGCGTGGCCTCCTAGAGTCAGGTGGATGGCGACACCTCCGGCTCGTTCCGTAACGAAGTCTGTGACGATTGACCGGCCCGCCGCGGAAGTCCACGCGTTTCTCGCTGACCCGACGAACTGGCCGCGGTGGGCCATCATTAACGTCCTGGCCGTCGAACCGGGCGATGACCCAGGCTGGTGGAAGCTGAGCACTCCCGACGGGCCTGCGGAGTTCCGCATCCACGCCGACGCCAAGACGGGCATCGTCGATCATGATTTCCGAGATGAGACCAAGGAAGTCGCGAGGGTGCCGGCCCGGGTGGTCGGTAACGGGCGCGGGGCCGATTTCCTGATGACCGTCACCCAACCGCCTGGATTGAGCGACGCTATCTTCGAGGGACTGCTCAGGTCTGTCGAGACCGAACTGGCTACCCTCAAGATGATCCTGGAATCCACCCTCCCTCTCTCACACGACCTGTGATGGTATGAGCGACCCTGATTAATCCGCAGGTTGGTTAGGCGGTCTTTGACCGATTCTCAGGCGTCCCGCAGGCTAGCTGGCGCCGTCTCAAAAGAGATGTCATGGGCGATGAGCGGTCGTTCAGAAGCTGCCCTGGTCGCGTAGTCATCGGGCCAGGCCGAACGAGAACGGCTCCTCCCGCATTCGCACCCGAACGGCCCACGCCGACCACCCCGCCCTGGTAGGCCCAAGCCCACCTCTGATAGGGGTCGCAGGCCCCTGGCCGCCTCCGGTTGCGACAGCCAGGATAGGAGCAGGACGGGCGGAAAGGAGTCTGGGGTCATGCTTTTCGCGGTTGTACTGGCACTGACGATCGGGGGCATTGCGTCCATCTTGACGCGGGAGTCGCAGTGGGGTCCGCGCCCGGATGGCCTGCGGGGGCGCATCCAGGCCCGCGGCTGGGGTCTGCTGCTACTGCCCGTCGCGATGGCGGCCGCCGTGATGGCCGGCGGCGCTGACGGGCTTATCCCGGCCGAGCTCGGCATCGCGGCCCTGGCCATCGTCTTCGCCCCGAAGCTGGCGGCCAAGCTGGTGCCCTACGGCGTGCTCGGGCTGGCCGTTTTCGGGGTCATGCTGGCCAAGACGTACCGCGACGGGAACACCAGTCGGGTCCAGTACCTGTTCGTGCACGCGGGTCCGGGAGCCTGGGGCGCCGGGCTGGTACTGGCCGAGGTCGGGGTCCTGTTCGTGGTCGGCCTGTGGCTGCTGGTGCGGCTGGGCGCGCCGGGCGCCGAGCTGGTCCGGTTGCTGACGGGGCGCTGGCTGCACCGCGGGCGCGGCGGGATCTCAGCCGCCCACGGGCTGCTCTTGATCCCGGTCGCAGGCCTGGTCATGCTGCTGCTGGGACCCGCCAACTGGTTCGGCATCCAGGCGGTCGACAAGCTCGACGCAGGCCTCATCGACCTGGCCATGGCTACGGCTGCACTGGTACTGATCTTCCGGTCGCGGGCCTGGGCCGCGACGCTGGCCGTGGCGGGCCTGCTGGTCCTCGGCGCCTACGGCTGGCTGATCGTGGTGTTCTGGCCCGCGGTGCCCGGATTCGCGTACGGCGCCGCCGACCTACACAACAGCCCGGCGCCCACGCCGCTGTGGGCCGACGCCCTGGAAGGCTCCGTCCTGCTGGCCCTGGGCCTGTGGCTGGTGCCGCGGGTGATGCGCCACTACCTGGCCGACCCGCCCGACCTGGAGCTCGTGGCCCGGGCCCAGCAGCTGACCAATCGGGTGCAGACGCTGACCCAGACCCGCCGCGACGCGGTGGACACCGCGGCCGCGGAACTGCGCCGCATCGAACGAGACCTGCACGATGGAGCCCAGGCTCGTCTTGTCGCGCTTGGCATGAGCCTGCAGGCGGCCGAACGGCTGTTCCCGACCAGCCCGGAGGCGGCGCTCGCGCTGGTGGCCGAGGCCAAGGAGTCCTCCTCTCGCGCCCTGACCGAGCTGCGCGACCTGGTGCGCGGCATCTACCCGCCGGTGCTCGCCGACCGCGGACTGGCCGACGCCATCCGCGCGCTGGCGCTGGACGCGCCGCTGCCCGTCGCGCTCGACAT